>JAAEPA010000030.1 GCA_024222475.1 Gammaproteobacteria bacterium
TACGATGCCCATCCGATGGCCATGATGACTGGGGTTATCGGCTCGCTGTCAGCCTTTTACCACGACACCTTAGACATCAATGATCCTGAGCAGCGCATCATCACGGCACACCGGTTGATCGCAAAAATGCCCACCATTGCTGCGGCATGCTATAAGCACAATGTGGGTCAGCCGAGCATCTATCCCCAGAATAATCTCAGCTATTGCGGCAATCTGTTGCACATGATGTTCAGTGTGCCGTGCGAAGAGTATGAAGTCGATCCTGTCGCTGAAAAGGCGCTTGATCTGCTGTTCATCTTACATGCGGATCATGAGCAGAACGCCTCCACTTCCACCGTGCGCCTCGCAGGATCTTCCGAGGCGAATCCCTACACCGCTATTGCCGCCGGTGTTGCCTCACTGTGGGGACCGGCCCACGGTGGCGCTAATGAAGCCGTGTTAAACATGCTAGATCAGATTGGCGACGTCTCAAATATCGATAAATACGTCGCTAAGGCAAAAGATAAAAACGATCCGTTCAGACTAATGGGCTTTGGCCACCGGGTGTACCGCAACTTCGATCCACGTGCCAAACTGATCAAAAAGGCTTGCGATCTGGTGCTTGAGAAATATGGCAATGATCCACACATGGAACTGGCTATGCGTTTGGAAGAAATCGCCCTGAGTGACGAATACTTCATTGAGCGTAAGCTTTATCCGAATGTGGATTTTTATTCTGGAATTACTTATAAGGCGTTGGGTATTCCAGTGAACATGTTCACGGTAATGTTTGCAGTTGCCCGCACGGTGGGCTGGATCACCCACTGGCAAGAAATGATTTCCGATCCGGAAGGTTTTAAGATTGGACGCCCGCGTCAGCTTTACATAGGTATGGAACCGCGCGCTGTACTGCCCGTAGCCGAACGCAGTTAACCCGGATATCTCACGGGGAAGACGAGCCCTCGCTTGGTCCACACTGCTAAGGAATGCTACCGAAATAACTTCCCTATCTGACTTGCCTGATCGCCCGTCTTCGGCGTTACGCCAACAGTGTCATAAGCGAGACTATGCGCCTGTTGTCACGCCTTGAATACGAACGATCATGCGGCGCCGGTTAGGAAAGTTATTTAATTCGCATTCCTAAGAGGAGAACTCAACCCAGGGTATTACGTTCTACCCAACGAGGCTGTCCCGATGCCAGGGTTTCTTTTTTCCAGAAAGGGGCCTTGGACTTCAGATCCTCCATGATGTAGCGGTTGGCCTCATAGGCTGCCGCCCGATGCGCAGACCAGACGACCACTAAAACTATGGGCTCATCGGGATGAACCTCCCCACTGCGGTGGACAATCAAGATATCCTGGATATTCCATCTTTCCATGGCCCGCGCGGCTATGGCATGCAGGTGTTTTTCCGTCATCCCGGGATAATGTTCCAGCGTCATGTTGAGTACGCGGTCACCTTCGTTGAAGTCGCGCATGGTCCCAATAAATACCGTCGTGGCACCGTAATTACCCTTCAGCTCGGGGCGGGACTGCTGATATGCGTACCAGGCCTCGCAGGGTTCGAAGGGTTCATTGCAAATCTTGATTTTCATTGCCTAGTGCTCTAGCCCCTATAGTGACATATACCCGTTGACTGTCCCGCGTGATAGGGTGATAAGCATCATCATATACTCAATCTCTACCCAACAAGGATCCCCTTCATGGCGCATGACCATACCACACATAGAGACTTGGTCCCTCTCAATATCGCTATCCTCACCGTCTCGGATAGCCGCAGCGAAAAAAACGACAGATCTGGCAGACTACTGGTATCGCGCCTAGAGCAGACAGGGCATCGAACCTACCAAAAACTGATCGTGCCAGATGATAAATACCAAATCCGCACCGCAATATCCCATTGGATCAGTGACGAGCAGGTGCAGATTGTCATTACCACCGGGGGCACCGGCCTGACCGGCCGCGATGGCACGCCGGAGGCCGTAGCGCCCCTGCTGGATAAGACCATGGACGGCTTTGGAGAAATGTTCAGGATGATGTCCTTCGAGACCATCGCCACCTCCAGCCTGCAGTCTCGGGCCATCGCCGGTGTGGCCAATGGCACCTTCATCTTCTGCCTGCCCGGCTCCACGGGTGCCTGTGCCGACGGCTGGGACAAGATCATTGTGGAAATGCTGGATTATCGTACCCAGCCCTGTAATCTGGTGGAGCTCATGCCACGATTGTTGGAAACCTGAAGTACGCCAATATTAATATCTCAGCTGCACCGTATAGGTAAGCGTGGCCTTGCCCTGCGCGGGAACCTGAATTTTCCATACCGCCGTGCCGGCGGCTTGTTTTTCATGTGCATGGCTCTGCTTGGTGATCTTCCAGTCTCCAGGCACGGGCTCTTGTACGGTGACGGTGACCGGCTCCGGTTTGGCATTTTTTAGCATTATCCTATAGCTGCTTTCGGAGGCATGATCATACCTGCCTACGACGGCAATCTTTCTAAAGTCGGTTTGTCTTTTCTCAGCGGTGATATCGAAGGCATCACCAAGCTTTAGTCGGACCTTCTCGTTTCTGGGAGTATGATCGACTCGGTCCTCGCCCACGAACTGGGCATTATCCTTGCTGTCACGTTTATATACCCGGACGATGCCCTTAGGCAGTGGCATCCCAAGATTGGCAGAGACCTCATTCTTGAATTCAATGAACACCGCGACCTTGATCTTCTTCCCCAGATCGCCAAGGCTGCGACGATAATAATAATCACCGCCTTTGAGCAGGTACTCCTTGCTTACCGGAATACCTGCAGCACTTAGCAAGGCCACCTGCTTGGTCTGATTATCAGCGATGTCGGTCAGCCGTTCGAGCGTGTAGAGATGGTACTCGAACAGATCTTCTTGGCTCATCGCATCCTCTCTGGCCGCCTTCCCCATAAGTGTCCTAGCCCGCATAGGCACTGCCGGTCGACGGTCTTGCACGCGATGGACATCACCGGCGACCAGTTGCAGACGCGCCTGGCGGTAACTCGTACCACTCTGATTGGTGAGAGTCACCCAGCCATTCAGGTCCAGGCGGTCATCCCCTGAACTCAACTCCGCAACATAGTCGGCCTTCCACCCCAGGCCGGCGGTAAGGTAGCTCAACTCCACGCGTTGGGGTTGATCCGTATCGCTGTTTAAAATAATGGTCAAGGTGGGTCGATCACGCAGATTATCCGGGACCTGATCATAGACCACCCGCCCCGGCACGCCGGTCTCGATGCGTTCCCCGATCCTCAAGACCACGCCTTCGTTGGCACTCAGCACCAACGCCTCTTGCTCACTTTCCACACCCGAGGTCGGATGGGTCTTAATCACCCGCACACGTTTGCCGACAAACTTCTGCAACAGCTTTCGCGGACTGAGCAGGTCAAAATCAAAATTCTGCTCCAACAACTGGATAGCCACCGGATCGCTGATGCTGCGAAGTAAAGCGGTCTCGGGTTTGATCTGAGCACTCACGTCTCTAAAGGCCAGACGATTCAGACCCCTGTGCAGAGTGATTCTGCGCACATCCTTGATCAGGGCAAGCTGTTGGTTGTAGATCGTCACCGCCACCGCCTGCTGATCTTGAAGCGTGCTGCGCAATTCCGGCTTAGCATCTGGCTGAGTCTCTGCGCTCATGGCGTGACTCATGCCAAGCAGCGCAATCGCGCTGAGTACGAGTCTGATCAATGGTTTCATTCTTTAAGTCTCACTTGGTTTAGAGCGGATCAGAATCCCACTGGTCTGTACCCCATCAACGGCATTCTCCTACCGAACCCGGATTACACCGGCGCCGGTCTACCCACAGGGCATTGTCCAGCACCGCACCTTCAAAGACGGTATCGCTGATCTGAGCACCGACCAGAAAAGCCCCGGTCAGATCGGTATTACTGAAATCGGCAAACAACAGATTGGTCCGTTCCAGGTTGGTCCGCACCAGGGTGGCCCCTTTGAGGATAGCATCTTCGAGAGAGGCCCCCTTGAGATTGGCCTGGGTTAGATTACTGTCACTGAGATCAACCTCATTTAAGTTGGCCTGTTCCAGCGTGGCCCCTTGCAACTGGGCCTCCCGCATCACCGCCGTGCTGAGATCCACTTGATACATCGAGGCATCTCTCAACCTGGCCTTGACTAAAGAGGCACCCGCCATTCTGGCACGACCCAGTTTGGCCTCATCCAGCAAGGCCCCATCCAAGCCTGCATTGCCGAGATCGGCGCTCACCAGTATGGCCCTATTGAGCCGGGCCTTGTCCAGTTTCGCGTTGCTGAGATTGGCAAAACTCAGATCAACATTGCTCAGTTTAGCACCACGCAAGTCCGCATTTTCGAGATTGCTGCGAGTGAGAATGGCACTGCGCAGATCAGCCTTTCGAAGATCCCGACCCTGAAAATCACAATCGATCCATAACACGCCTTTCGCGGGTGGATCACTGCATGCAGCCCCCACCGGAGTAGAACAAAAAAACAATATTGATAAAGCAATTCCAAAAGCATAAATCGCAGTCATATCCTCCCCTAAAACATTCTACCTAAATATCCACCGACTCCGAGTCGTAAACCCGAATATACCCGCCAGATAAAACAGTGGTTTCACCCTTGAAACCATTGCACTGCATCGACCAGTGCCTCTCTGGCCGGTCGAGGATGATAGCCCAGTTCCTTCTCGGCCTTGGCGCTGGAAAAATACATGCGGTGTTCGGCCATGCGTAAACCCTCTACGGTAAGCAGGGGATCACCCTGCCCTCGCAATCGCGACCAAGCCTGCGCCACATAGGCCACCGGGTACACCAACCGTCGTGGCAGCTTGATACGCGGCGGCGAACGACCCACAATCTCGGCAATTTTGGTCAGTATCTCCTGCAGACTCATATCGGTGCCGCCCAGCACATATCGCTCCCCTTCCCTGCCCTGTTCAAAGGCCAGCCGATGCCCCACGGCCACGTCGTCCACATGCACGATGTTCAGACCGGTATCCACGAATGCTGGAATGCGACCACTGGCGGCATCCCTGATCATCCGCCCCGTTGGGGTCGGCTTGATATCGCGCGGCCCCACCGGGGTCGAGGGATTGACGATAACGGTCGAGATCCCATGCTGCTCGGCAAATTCCCTCACCAGCGCTTCGGCAAGAAATTTAGAACGCTTGTAATGCCCGATCATGTCATCCAGGCGGGAAGGCGTCCGTTCATCGGAGACGCTATCCCCCGGGCTATGCCCAAGGGTTGCAACGCTGCTGGTATAGACGATGCGTTGCAATCCAGCCGCGGTCGCGGCACGCATCAGATTACCAGTACCGTTTACATTGACCGCATACAACTGGCTTGCATCCGCCACCCACAAACGATAATCCGCGGCCACGTGAAACAGCGACTCACAGCCACTCAAGGCCTGCTTCAAGGAGTCAGGATCCCTTAGGTCGCCTTCGATGCGCTGAACCGGTAAACCGTGTAGATTACTGCAATCACTGCTTATTCGCACCAATACGCGGACATCGTGATTCGCCTCCAAGAGTTCGCGCACCACGGCTGACCCAACAAATCCGCTACCCCCTGTTACCAAGGTCTTCATTCGGCGGAGACGGTCTGATCCCGGGCCAACATTGCCGGCAGCACGACCAGGGTGGCCAGCAACGTCATGAGCACACCGAGGGTGAGTATCTTACCCATGCCGGCGGTACCGGGATGGGAGGAGAAAATGAGATTGCCAAAGCTTACGATAGTCGTCAATGCACTGATCAATACCGCACGAGCGGTACTGGTCTTCAGCAAGTTGACCCGCTGATTCGGGTCCGCGGCGCGTATCCTAGTTACCATGTGGATACCATTGTCCACGCCTAATCCTAGCAGTAACGGCAGCGCAATGATATTGGCGAAATTGAATACCGAACCAGACAATAAGAATAATGCAACGGTTAACAGCCCCGCGAACAACAGGGGAATCATGACAAAAACGGCATCAATGATGCTGCGCAGAATCAGGATCAGGATCAAACCAATAACGATGATTGCACCGGTAAAGGCCTGTTGAAAGGCGGTCACCACGACCTGCGCGGACTCCAGAATGATGACCGGATCATCCGTGGCATCGGGCGCTTCCGTACGTATCTCACTCACAAACCGGCGCAGGGCATCATTGTCGCTGATATCGCTCTTGGGAAACACGGCGATACGAAAATCCCCCTGTTGCGATACCCAGCGTTGCACTAGATCGGTGGGCAGATCTTGCATAGAAAAATGCGTAGCGCCCAACGAGGCCTTGAGCATCCGCATATTTTCCGGAAAATAATGCAACAAACTATGCTGCAACTCATTGAGCTCGGTGTTGATTTTATCGATCTCCTTCACAGCCAACTGCTCCCGGAATTGCTGTAGATTTTGACGAAGTTTAATCACTGTTTCCCGCCCGGGAAGATTGCCGGACGATGCAGCATAGGTCTCAAGGGCGAATTGAAAAGATCTCAAGCTGCTCAGTTGTTGATCGCTTGTCGGGGGAGGCTGCTGACTACCCTCCAACTCAGCTCCCAGGATCAGTGCCATGTCTTCGATGACAGTTAGCTTGTCCATTTGATTCTCAGGCACGAAATCATCGACCGCCACCGTCTTGTCGACGCTATCGAGTTCATTAAGAAGCCCTTGATAGATCTCCACCTCCGCGGCATTGCCGGCCAACACCGTGGCGTTCCATGGAGCCGTTGCGGCATTCTCCACCAGATCCCTGAAGGTAGCCACGGACTCGGTGTCGGGGTTGCGCAGATTGATCGGGTTATAGTCGAAACGCAGCTGTGGCAGAACCAGCAGGGCCAGTACGGCCGCAATGAGGGCCGCCCAACGCAGCGCCTTAGCATGACGATAAGGCCAGTCCGACCAGCCGGCGATCGGCCCTCCTCTCTGCCGGACAACATCAGCGGCAGCATGGCGCAAGGGCCAGATGCTCAATAATGCGGGCAATAGCGTTAGACTGACCAACAGGCTGATAAACATCCCTGTCCCCGAGATCAATCCCAGTTCGGACACCCCGGAATAGGCCGTCGGGAAGAAGGCATAAAAACCTACCGCGGTAGTGATCGCGCACAGCACCAGCGAAACCCCCACACCCTTGCCGGTGGCAACGAGCGCGGCTAATGTTGAGTTGCCGGCTCGAATCAGTTCCCGATGGCGCAGACACAAATGAATAGCGAAATCCACGCCCAAGCCAATATAGAGTACCGCAAAGGCGACTGAGATCAGATTCAGTTTGCCGATGGCCAGGGTCGCGAAACCGGCGGTCAGCACCAGGCCCACCAGCAACGAAACCAGGGTGGCAATAACCAGCTTTAGCGATCGCAGCCCCACGGTCAAAACGAGCAGCACCATCAACAATGCTGAAATGGCAGCAATACCCGCCCCTCGACTGACACTCTCCAACTCCTCGTATTGCAATGCCACCGTTCCGGTAAGCCGTATTCGCAAACCCTCCCGCTGCGTCAGACCGGAATCCTCAAGTAGTCGTCTAATTGACTCCATCGCCCCCTTGGCCGCCAGCAAACTACTAAACTCCATGCGGGGTTGCACCACGATGAACTGGCGATTGTGATTGCCCTGGGCTCCTTCGTTAAACATCAATTCCTGCCAAGAAATCGGGTAGTCCCGGCCTTTAAGCCGCCACTCAACGGCCTCGTTCAGCTGCGTCAAGATAGGGACCAAATCCAAACCCTCCCCATCTCTCACGGCGTCGAGTGCATCACCCAGCATCGTTAGCAAACCATACAGACTCTGATCTCGAGTCAATCGGCCTAGAAAGGGCTGGATGGCGGCCAGCTTATCGGCTTGCTCTTCAAGTTCGGGGAGATCCATGTATAACAGGGCCTGCCGTTCAAAAAATTCACCGCCCCCAGGGACAAATACATTATTAAAGCGCTCGCCCTGCTCCTCCAAACGATTTGCAATCTCACTCGCAGCCTGTCTCGCTAGCTCCGGCGCGCTTGCATCCACGACGATGACTAGGGTATCCACCTGTTGTGGAAATGCGCGTTTGTATTGCTCGTAGGTCTGCCGAAATGAAAGTTCAGGGGATAGCATATTCGCCAGATCAGTGCTGATTTTGAGATGGCTTATGGCGTAATTAAGGGAAAGTGCGGTTAACAGGCATGCCAACAGCAAAACCCACCAACGATATAGCACAGCCATTCGTACCCACCGGCCAATAATGCTACCTAAACGATTTTTCATAGTTGGTCCCATTAATTACACACGCCCTCGCTTGATCTTTGTTTCCACAAGATTGTTGCTCAGTCGGCCGTAAGCGTGGATACGCCGCTCCTTCGCACAAATCCGCCGGGAGCGGATTTGAACAGCTTTGCCGGCCCAAAGGGCGCAAGGCAGGGTGCCTGGAGTAAAATCCCTTGTGAAAACAACTATCTACGCAATCATCGCTTAAATTCATGAAATATCCGGGTTAAGTATTTCTCCCATCTTTTGGATTCTACCTTGCTCTACGACACTATGACGCACGCTGCGTTCCTTAAAAACCATCCATTCTCCACGATGAGCCAACCATGATATTAATTCAATTAAAATAGGCTGCCTCAGCCCCTTTTAGTTGTATCATGAATACATGATTAGCTTTTTCACAACAACACTGATGATCCTCATGGTGAGTCCTGCCGCGAACGCCGATGATGAAATCTTTAAAACCGTTTCCGAACCTCCCACTCAGCTTGAAGTCGTTGCCGAACGCATCTCCTTACGTAACGATATCTATGACAAGGAATTTCTTACGGGCCCACTAAAGGATCTTGCCTGGAACGAACGCTTCAACATGAGAAATACCTCCCTGGGCGCCAGCCTGATCGATACTCCAAATTTTGAGATGGGTATGCAGGGTGGGCTCAGGATGGGACGATTTGACAGTAGTGAAGAAGAGGAATCAAGTGTAGACGATCCATTCGACGATGGCTTGGAGCTGGGCGTCTTTACCCAGGGTCGCTACGGTGAGTATCTGGTGGGAACCCGTTTGAGCAAGGATGTAGCCAGTGGCCGCGAGGGAACAGTAGGCGAATTCATGGCCGGCTATGAAAAAAAACTCTCAGATAAATTTGATCTGTCTTTTGGGTTAGGCACAACCTGGACCGACGAAAAATATCTATCCAGTTCTCATGGGAGTGATGCCTCACAATCCAAGGCGATAGGCTCATCCAATGACAACGCAAGGGCGGGCTTCAAGAACGCCTCTTTGACCGTAACGGCCTGCTATCAGTTGAGCGATTACTGGTCTCTGGGGGCTCAGGTTGGCTACATGCGGCTGTTAGGCGAAACGGCCGAGGACCCAGCCAACGAGGACGGTGAGCAGGAAAACTTCGTTACCGGCTTTCAACTGCAGTACCGCTTACGGGGGCTGACAAGTAATAATTTTCAGAATTTGGTACAAACCGCCTGTTCTTCCTACTGATTTTTTTCGTATATCGCTTTCTTTTCACCGTTACCCCTTTTGAACCAGTCATCCTATCTCAATGCACTGTCTCATTCTTGGGGTCCACTATAGTGGCTTTTGGCTATCCGCTGGATGCACTTGTTGCACTTGGTCGAGTAAGCAAGGGGAGCTTCCCCCCAAGCTTCTCACAGAACCGTACGTGAATCTCTCAATTCATACGGCTCTTATCATTCAGTCAAGCACGTAGCAGACTCCAATGTACAAA
>JAAEPA010000031.1 GCA_024222475.1 Gammaproteobacteria bacterium
GGCTCGAGAAGGCAGCACCTTAGCGTCGTTGTACCTACATGGCAAATTGTTATACGCCTGGGTTGTCGAACGCCGAGCTTGGCGCCGTTGCGGCGAAGCAGGGATGCGCCTGGATGGCCCGCGCCAGGCCACTTGGTGGCGCATTTGGAAGCTCATGAAACAGGAGGTAGCGATCATGATTAACGAGGTTGGGCAATGGGACTTCGAGCGCTGGGAACAGTGCTTGGCGGTGATGCAAGAGCGTCCACGGCGACGAACACTTCAAATGCTGCCTGATCGGGTTAATCGATTGATCGCCTCATGCCAACTCGCGGGACTGAGTAATATATAAGCAATACGCTTAAGTTGGCGCGTATGCCCTTGACCCCAGTGCTAGTCTTAACGGCATTAAATCAATCTATGTAAAAAAATTCGAACCAGATGGTAGAGGGATTAACGAGATAATTGCAAAAAAATTAAATGACATGGGCTATCGTGCTGCCACTGGGAATGACTTGGCTCCTGATGTAGATGCTGTTGTTACATATGAAGATAAGTGGATGTGGGATTTTACAATGTATATGATTGAGCTATCAATCAAGATACGAGATCCGAAAACCGATTTTCCATACGCCTCAGGTAATTCATATCACACGTCTCTTACTAGGAAATCTCCCGAAGAAATGGTGGATGAAGTTCTGACTAACATATTTAAACAGGGAACATAGACATAATGATTTGACCTGCCCATCCTCAACGCCCGTGGGTTATGCTTGAGGATGGAAATTCCGAGAAACACAGAGCCACCTTGAGGAGGACAGGTCATGAAAGAGTTTACCGTAGAAGGGTGTAACCCGCCAAACGCGTATGCCCCTGCAAATATTGAAATCACCTTCCATGGCACTGGATTCCCGCCAATCCATGGCGGGAATGACGATATGCCGCATTGTTTTGTGTCGTCATTCCGGCAGGGAA
>JAAEPA010000032.1 GCA_024222475.1 Gammaproteobacteria bacterium
GAATGGAGCGTCACTGGCAGGATGAGCAAGATGTGCGAAAGAAAATCGACGAAGAAGAGGTTAAACCCCATCCTTGGATACGTCCTTATGTCGGCATCGAGTGGTTGAAGAAATTTTTGCTGTGGCAGCCCCCAAAAGATATGTCATTAGGCGAATGCACCCGGTTTAACGGCCTCGAAAATATCGTAGAGCACATACAGCTTAAAGCGACGACAGCGCCTTCGGAAAAAAAATCGGGTGTCGCGACGCCGGTGTCAGAACTCGAAATGCACATCCTGCAAGATCTGCTGCACGAGGACCTCGCGATCATCGAGTCTGCCTGTAACAAAATTGCGACTGAGATTCGGCCTTCGTACCAACAGTATCTGCTGGATTTTTTACAAACCCCGGACAATCCCTGGCGGCAACGCGTGAGCGCCGGTGATGCCCTGGGCTTTCTCGGCGATCCGCGCTTTGAGGGTAAAAGGCCCTGGAAGGATGACAGCCACTGGGTCGATATTACGGTGGGGAAATTCTATCGCGGCAGTAAGAAAGGGGATAAAAACGCCAGAGAGAACGAATACGACGGTAACCAATATCCCATGAAAGGCTTTCAGATCGCCCGTTACCCGGTGACCTATGCAGAGTACTCCCAATTTATTGAGGAGCATAAGGACAAGGCACCTTCCGCATGGAAGGCGGCTCGATATCCCACGGGCGAGGGCAATCATCCTGTAACGTATGTGAGCTGGCACCACGCGCAGGCCTACATCGACTGGCTGAACAGTTCCTCCAAGGATGGATACCACTATTTTCTCCCTACGGAGGCGCAATGGGAGCGCGCGGCACGTGGACCCGCGCTATGGAAAGGCCGGGAAAACCGGCGCCGCTATCCCTGGGGCGATGAGTTCGATGCCCATAAATGCAATGTCCATGAGACTGGTTTGGGCCGTACTACAGCGGTGGGCTGCTTTGTCGATGGCGCCTCGCCGGAAGGTGTATTGGATATGGCGGGCAATGTCTGGGAATGGTGCGCGGGCTGGTATGATGAAAAATACTACCAAAAAAAGACCGTCGAGGAAAATAAAGAAGAGTCTCATTTCAAGGTGTTGCGGGGCGGCTCGTTCAGGTACTTTGGTGATAATGCCCGTTGTGCCTGCCGCAACCTCAACCACCCGGACGTCGGCTTCAGCAATGTGGGATTTCGAGTTGCCAGGATATAACGCTTAGCTCTTTAACACTTAACACTTAACCGTGCCACGACACCAAGGTGGCTTCACCGGTAAACCGGCAACTCCCGACAGGAGCGGTCTTGTATTTCATCTACTACTCCTACTTTGATGCTAAAAAAAGCCTGATTTTGGGTTTGACCCTCATGCTGGAAAAGGATGACATTCATTGCTTTGCCAAAGTGGGCAACTGAGGAAATTTTCTTGTGGAATCAACAGACCAGCGAGAGCATGTGCAATTTATGAATTATCCGGGCTAAGAATTTCGTGTAAAAATAACCGCTACCAGAAGATCTCAACCGCGCCGCCGACGGTACCACCACCCGCCCAGGATGATGATCATGGCGAGCAGCAAGAATTGTTCGAAACGAATGATATCGCCGAGTAGTTTTTCCGCGCCGTTACCTACTAGATAACCCCCGCTGACCCCAGCGATTGCCCATAACAGGGCAGTGAACAGGTTGATGAGCAGGAAACGCATGGCCGGATAGCGGTATGTCCCCAGCATCAACTGCATCACGGATCGCATGCCGTAGACGAAGCGCGAACTTACCGCGACCCAGTCGGCTCTGGATTGTACCCAGGGTTCGACCCTGTCCGCATGGTGCGCCAGACGTGGAAACCGGTTCAGCGTACCCTGTCCGTAATGCCGGCCGAGGCGGAACAGGACCTGGTCACCCATGAATGCGCCCATTGCAGCCACGTATACCGTCCATGTAAATGGCAATACTCCTTGGTGGGTGAGCATGCCCGCGAGTACGATGACGGTCTCGCCCTCCAGAGCGGCACCGCCGAAAACCAAGATCAGCCCATGTTGTGAAAGCCAGGCCAGCCATATGCTCACCAGTGTGCTCCCTCTGAGGTTGTGTTGATACGGTTGTAAATGTTTGTAGAATTGGCC
>JAAEPA010000033.1 GCA_024222475.1 Gammaproteobacteria bacterium
GGCACCATCCCGGCCCAACTCATCGGGCGTGACTATAGTACAACCGGCCAGATCCGGAGCGTCGTTCTGGATGGAGCTGTCCCCCTTGAAGCCTCAGCGATGGCCGATACCCCGGCCCAGGTCAACCGCTCGATGGCTCAGCTTTTTGAAAAATGTGAGGCCGATCTTGTTTGTCGGGCAGCCTATCCTAACCTGGAAACTGCTTATCGCCAGATCATCAACCGCTTGCAGGTATCGCCAATTATCCTATCGGCCACTAACCCGCTTAACGGCAACTCTTTCACGTTCCCCTATGATATCGACGATTTCGGGTTTACCATCCAATACGGTCCTTATAGAACGTTCCCGGCCTTCATCTATGACCTCTACGACGGTGACTACACTCAAATCATCGATGCCCGGGAACAATTCATCGGGGAATTCAGGCACAATGTTGCCGGCGGCGGCTTTGCCTTACGCACCTCGATTAACTGTAACGAACCGTGGCATACCATTTCACCGGAGCAACGGGCAGCAATGGCAATCTACCCTGA
>JAAEPA010000034.1 GCA_024222475.1 Gammaproteobacteria bacterium
GCCGATACGCGGGTATCGGTGGTACAAAGGATCTGCCGGCGGCACTGTTGATCGACCGAATGAATCATCGCCCTGAGTTCGGCAACCGTCTCGAGTGTTAGTCCACCGTTTTTTTTTCTGGCTCCAGACCGTACTGGGTAAAGATCCGCTCTACCTGTACAGCCGTCACGACCACACCACGTGCCACCAAGCGCAATGCCAAAAACGAAGGTGCTACCAATACTTTCGTGCTCTGCAGTGCCTCCACCAGGACTGCAATGACCGTTTCATTGGATATCTGTATATCAGAGCTTGGCGCTTGGCGCCGTTTCGTGAGCTGCTCGTTTGCCTGTTCTGAGTCAGTACTAAGATAGATATGGTGTCCGGCCAGCGTTTGCCGACCTATCTTTGCACCTTGGCGTAACTCGTGCAGCGTGTTGTACAAGGTGTTGGCAACCGGGAGTTTCAGCAGCGTGATCAATTCCATGGGGGTCATCCCCGTCGTCGAATCTTCCACCAACGCCTGCACCGTGGCTTTCAACGTTCCTGCGCGAGAAAAGCCCGCATCGCGATAGAACCATAATCCCCACTGGTCGAACCGTGGCACATCGGCCAACGTGTAATAACGGCCCGCATGGTTGAAGCTCGATCGATATCCTATGGCCTTAAGCCGCCGAAACACACTCATTCGTGACCGGGTTTGCAAGAGTTGGAAAAGATCCGAGATCTTTGCGATAGGGTGTTTATGGAAGTAACTTTTTAAAGCTTTCATGGATACGTCTGGTTGAAGCATAGCCCCTCCTGATACAGTTATGTGTATATGGACGAATATTCCACATGATTGTATCTATTTCAGGCAAACGCGTCAAGAGCGAATACAAGTAATATCAAGGGGTTAGCTTAATCGCCTCCTTCAGTATCAGCTAAGATGTTGATACAATTATTATACGGGAGCGGCGTAACTGATTGATTATTCAGGGTTTCCAGAATCCAACCGGGTTCTGACGCTGTAGGGTATTTGATTTCATCATTTTAGACGGTCCCCCAATAAACGACGCACCAGAGCATAAAATTCTAGCATCTGCAGCAGATGGCGTCATTCTCGTCGTCGAGTCTGGGAAAACGAGGCGACAGGCCGCTATTCGCGCAAAGCTGGATCTATAC
>JAAEPA010000035.1 GCA_024222475.1 Gammaproteobacteria bacterium
AAGCAGCTGAAATTTATGCTAATTTACGTGCACGTGGAGAATTGATTAGTGATGCTGATATTTTTATTGCTGCATCAGCAATAATACACAAATTAGTAGTTGTGACAAATAATGAAACTCATTATAAACGAAAGGGGGTATCCACTTTACGCAAGTTACCCCTACATCTTGTATTTTCCGTCGACAAGCTGCCGGTACGGTGCCGAGGCCGTTACAACAGCCTGCTGCATAAGCCGATAGAAAAGCATTCCTCGCGATCTGGACGTGCGGCGGTTGAATCGGAATGTGTACTCATCAAGGTAATACTCCAGATGCTTGCCGCTGATAGCGCCTTGATGAATGCCAAGCATCCAACGCTTCAAGAGCGCCGAAATCCGGTGCACGCCTGGCATAGCTACATGTGCCGGATCACCGCTGTCCGATAGCACGGTCCTTTTGTGCGCATAGCCATGCTCACTCAAGCTGTTGTACCCGCCCCAGCCATCGGTCAAAATCTCGGAGCCTGACTCGGCCGTATCGCAGATGAAAGGTACAAGGCTATCGCCTGACACATCCGGAACCCGCCGCATCCGAATACGCCCAAATCCTTTCGGAGAGAACACCTCAACCGCAATCACAACAATCTCTTTGTTCTCGGAACCACGTCCCCGTTTTCCTCCCTTTTCTGCTCCACCAACGTACGTCTCATCGACCTCAATCGATCCGTGGAGCCGTTCGCGGCCCGGTCTGACCATAGCGCCTCAATTTGTGCAACCACGTCCAAGCAGTTTGGTAGCTGCCCAAGCCGAGTACGCGCTTAAGACCGAGTGCGCTGGCACCGTGCTTCTGACTTGTAAGGAGCCACATCGCCTGAAACCAAGCTCGCAGGGGGGTGCGGGTGCGCTCAAACACGGTTCCTGCAGTAATCGATATCTCACCACCACACTCCCGACAATGCAGATATCCCCGCGAGGTAATCCAAGGCGGTGCCTTGCTTCTACAGCGACCGCATTGATAGCCTTCTGGCCAACGGACCCGAAAAATGTAACTCCGGCAGGCCGTCTCGTCTGCAAACCAGTGATCAAACTCCTGGAGATTCCGAGGGTAATCGATTCCTGCTACGGGTCCGGGAAAGGTTTCCATGACCCATATACTACATGTAGGGGGTGCTTGCGTCAAGTGGATACCCCCCTT
>JAAEPA010000036.1 GCA_024222475.1 Gammaproteobacteria bacterium
CACGTAGACGTCCAAAGAACCTGTTAGCTCACCCCAACTGCCTCCTCAACCTCAATTACTTCCTCACCTGCGCCATCCACCTGCCGGGCACCCTTTGCATTGGGCTGAGTTTCTATTGCTAACATCTCCTGACAATTCCGAGATTTCAATAAAGGGCTTGCTGTATTCGAGTTATGAGTTATCCTTCATGAAAATGCTCACAGGTTTCTTACCAAGGAGGATAATTCGATGTTGGACAATGCGTTTACGTGGTTTCTTGTTGCCTATAAGGAGGAGTTTCGCCGGGGGAATCCGGTGGCTTTTGAGACCCTTCTGTCTTTGTCGCTGTCTCACCTGTTCGGGTATTACAACCCCAAGGAGTTGGCTGACTATCTCAACATTTCCCATCAGCGTCTATATGAGCAGTTGAAGGGTTTTTCGCTTTACACGCTTCAAGAGATGCTGCTTCAATTCCAGGTCAAACAGGCCGTGGAGCAGTTACGCCCTGTCTTGGAAAAGAGTGAAGCGACAAAGTCGCGAGCAAACGTCACCTTGCCGGTAGATAACAGTGTCATTGATCGGGTAGGTCGGAGGCTACGTTGTACGTATAGCTGGTATAGCGGGAGGTGGAAAAAAGTCGTTAACGGTCAGGATTTACTCGGCATTATCTTGACGATCAATGGGGTTGCGATCCCCTTGTATTTACGATATTGCGCCAAACAGGGACGTGCCAACACCGATAAACCCTCCCTGTTGATGGCGATGCTTGAGCGGCTCAAAGACGCGTTTACGCAGGAAGGAATGAATCTGACCGATATCCCCATTACCTTGGACTCGTGGTTTGTTTCTCAACCGTTGAGAAAGCAACTGCGCCGGTTGGGATTTGGCAAGATCGTCCTGGCAGGCAAAGGCAGTTACATCTTTACTATCGACAAGAAGAAACAGGCTGCATCGGCGTGGAAGAAGGAACTCGAATTGGTCGACAAGCAGTGGGGCATCGACGTTCCAGCCTTGAGAGTCAAAGCGCAAAGCCCCACCTTTGGCAAGATCGTGCTCTTCTTCTTCCAGAAGAGCACCACACGCGCCTACTACTTGATGGACATGGGCGCCCCACACCTGCGCGGTGCTGAAATCTGGCATATCTGGAAGGCGCACCACCTTGTCGAATGCTTCTGGAAGATCCTCAAATCCCTCTTCAACATCAAGGCGATGCAACTATCTGGTGATGGCGTCTATACGGCTTTGTTGATCAAGGTGTTGGCCTACTTCCTGGCCATCCGCATCAAAGCCCAACGGGCGTTTTCAAAATTCTCCATTGTGCAGTTGATGAGGAAAATCCGGCGAGAATACGATCTGAAAACCCTCTTGACTGAGCATTTTCATCTGCCCTTTCTCGTAACCTAACACATTTCAAAGAAATGCGCTGATTTCGGAACTGTCAGTATCATAGGCTGATACAGATCGCGTTTCCGATCCTGGTATCGCC
>JAAEPA010000037.1 GCA_024222475.1 Gammaproteobacteria bacterium
TAATGAGTACGCTCTTTCGTGGCAGAAAGCAAGTGTTCCCTCGCCTTATCGAGAGCTTCAAGCTTCTCTTCTTCAGTACCTGCTGCCACGGTGATGTTGATCTGTTTCTTGTGCTCTTCGCACGTTATGCACAAATCGCTCTTGGTCTTCGAGAATACTATGTGGGGAAAGTTATCAACCCATAGCCTCCTGAAAGTGTGATACTCAACTACCCGACCGCCGGTACCTTCCATGCTTTTCCGGTAGATCCGGTGAATTGCCATGTAGTTCATTATTGTGGGTAGGTAGATGGTCAGCTTGCCCTTGCCAGCCCTCAAATCTCGACCCGGATCGGGAAGACCATGGATAGCGGCGAAATTTGAAATGAAACTCAGGACCGCCTTAATGGCATCTTTTGAACAAGCGTGTTTGGGTTTCTTGCCCGTGTTACCGTGAGCAGGAGGCACCGTTCCAGTTTCGATCAAGTACTTCTGCCGTCTCTTCAACCTATCGATTGATTCCCCATAGTACAAGAGGAAAAATCTCCTGCACACCGGACGATCCGCCGTAATGCAGTAGTCGAATCGCTGCCGCTGTCGTGATCGGGATGTACGGGCAGATTTAGATTGCGCAGTACCGTGAATGAACGATTGGAGTTTGCCGATAATGAAGCTATGTTGCTCCGCCCAGGACATCTGTCGGAAATCTTCACGCGCGTCCTGAATTTCGCTAACCGTAAATTTCTTCTGGCAGTCATTCCCGCAGCCACAAGGTTTGCTCAAGAGTTTGGTGATCTTTTTTCGTTCAGATAACCGTTCTCGCTCACTGATCTCCTTAGTAACATACTTCTGTTCCAGCCTATCAGTGGTATGCGCGCCCCCCTGTCCCGAGATGAAGGGACCAAGGTACTCTTCCTCAACGTCCCGAAACGGTTTAAGTAACTCCTTAGGTAACAGTAGATCCGAAA
>JAAEPA010000038.1 GCA_024222475.1 Gammaproteobacteria bacterium
ATAAAGCCTGGTGCAAAAATCGTGATGAGTAACGGAGCGGCAAGGATTCCAAGTGCTGTGAGGCTCACCAAGATCATTCCCAGAGAGCCGGTGACATGATCCACCAGGTCTTTTAAATCGGTTTTCCCCCGTTGTTCTTTAATTTCAGAGAATACGGGCACGAAGGCTTGGGAAAATGCGCCTTCGGCAAATAGGCGGCGCAGAAAATTGGGTATCCGAAAGGCGACGAAAAAGGCATCTGTTGCGCCGCTGGCACCAAAGAATATGGCAATGACCACATCTCGCAGATACCCAAAGATCCTTGAGATTAGGGTCATACCACCTACTGTGGCCGTGGATTTAAGGACTTTACTCAGTGTAGTTTCTCGGCAGGATCATGTTTGGTTGGAGCGAAGATACAGGTTTTGCACTTGAGCGCGCAATGATTATAAGCGCGGCAAATATTTTTTAAGATGAATAGCCCATTCTCTTGTGCTGAGTAACCAGGCCCTAAATTGAGCGAGATGATATTTACTCATGACGGATGGGTGTAAGTGTATTGACTTTTACTCCAAAAAAAAGCATATTGCTCGCCCTTTCTCTAATACAGCTTCTTAGGAGTAGACTTTTGGCCAATATAGCTTCCGCTAGAAAGCGTGCCCGCCAGGCGGAGAAACGTCGTCGGCACAATACCGGCTTGAGATCACGATTTCGGACCTACATCAAAAGTGTGGTGCAGGCCATCGAAAAGGGTGATAAGAGCGAGGCTGAAGTTGCCTATCGAACAGCAGTACCCATCATTGATACCACGGTAACGAAAGGGCTGATTCACAAGAACATGGCAGCCCGCCATAAAAGAAAGTTTGCCGCCAAAATTAAAGCGATGTAAGAAGCTTTATCGGGTTACGCTGCGCTAACCCGACTCACTGGTGTTTCGTTGTACTGAAACCCACCAGTCTTGGGTCCATTTATACAGATCAAGTCAGCACCAGATTATCGCGATGAATCAATTCTGGTTCATCCACATACCCCAGTATCGTTTCGATCTCGCGGCTTGGTCGGCCTTTGATCCGCACGGCCTCGCTCACACTATAATTGATTAATCCGCGGGCAATCTCACGCCTCTGAGGGTCCAGACAAGCCACCATATCGCCGCGCATGAATCTTCCTTTGATATGAGTAACCCCAACCGGCAGCAGGCTACTGCCCGAACTTCGAACCATCCGGCTTGCCCCTGCATCAAGGGTCAAAGTGCCGCGAAGCCTGAGTTGGTTGGCGATCCAACGCTTACGTGCGGTCATGGGTTCATCTGCCGGTAACAGCAGTGAGCCACAGTTCTGTCCTTGGGCGATATGTTGCAGAATTTTCGGTTCCCTGCCAGGGACGATCAGGGTGCTGGTTCCCGAACGAGCGGCAAGCCGAGCAGCGCTGATTTTGGTGATCATTCCACCTCGACCTAAGTCGCTACCGCTAGGCCCCGCAGCTAAATCGAGTACCTGGTCTGTGACCTTAGCGTATTCGATCAGTTTGGTATTATCGTGTTTATTCGGGTTGCGATCGTAGAGGCCTTGCTGATCGGTGAGGATCACCAGCAGCTGAGCGTCCAAAAGATTGGCTACCAGTGCGGCTAGGGTATCGTTATCTCCAAAGCGAACCTCGTCCGTGGCCACAGTATCGTTCTCATTAACGACCGGTATGATCTGCAAATCGAGTAGGGTGCGTAACGTAGAACGGGCATTAAGATACCGGCATCGGTCACGTAGATCATCATGGGTGAGCAATATCTGGGCACTGTGAAGACCATGTTTCTGAAAATGGGATTCGTAGGCTTGGATCAACCCCATTTGTCCGGTGGCGGCTGCGGCTTGCAACTCATGCAGTGCACGGGGACGTTTGCGCCATCTCAGCCGGTTCATGCCCTCGGCTATTGCCCCGGAGGATACCAGCACAATGGACTTGCCCGTTTTATGCAGGTGCGCGATTTGATGCGCCCAGCCGACGAGGGCATCATGATCCAGCCCTTTGCCATTGCGGGTGATTAGGGCGCTGCCGATCTTGACGACCCAGCGTTCACTTTTACCGAGTTGTTGTCGTGTCCTTTTCATGGTGTTGCATGAATGTCATGATGTGTGAACAAAGTTCCGCAGTTCCCTCGGCTTTGACCGCCGATATCATAAAAACCGGTCCTTCCCAGTTCAAGCGTTTGATCAGTTGTTCATAGCGTGCTTGCCCTTGCTCAGGGAGCAGCAGATCAGTTTTGTTGAAGACTAACCAACGTTCACGGCTGGCTAGATCGATGCTGTATTTTTCCAATTCTCTGGTAAGGGTTGCGATGTCGTCAGCAGGGTCATGATGTTCGTCTGGTGGCGCGATATCTACCAGATGTAACAACAGTCGAGTTCGCGAGAGGTGTTTAAGAAATTGCATACCCAAGCCCGTACCCTCAGAGGCGCCTTCGATCAACCCGGGAATATCGGCCATCACAAAACTTTGATGTAAGCCCACACTGACGACACCCAAATGAGGATGCAGGGTGGTGAAGGGATAGTCAGCGATGCGGGGGCGGGCCGCGGATACGGTGCTGATCAGGGTTGATTTGCCGGCGTTCGGCATGCCCAACAGGCCAACGTCAGCGAGAACCTTCAGTTCCATTTGCAGCTTGCGCGAATCACCCTCACTGCCCTTCGTCGTTTGTCTGGGGGCGCGGTTGGTGGAGCTTTTAAAGCGGGTATTTCCTAGGCCGTGAAATCCACCTTTGGCGACCAGCAGTCGTTGCTTGGGCTGAACGAGGTCACCGATTTGTTCGCCGGTATCACCATCCTTGACGACTGTGCCCAAAGGCACGGGGATCGTCAAGTGATCCCCCTTCTTTCCCGTTCGATTCTTGCCCATTCCATCGCCACCGCGTTGGGCCCTAAAGGTGCTGCCATAGCGGAAATCCACCAAGGTGTTCAGCTCTTCGTCGCCCTGCAGGTAGACACTGCCGCCATCGCCACCATCACCGCCGTTTGGACCACCGAAGGGGACATATTTTTCTCGGCGGAAACTGACGCAGCCATGGCCTCCATTGCCCGCCTGGACCTTGATCGAGGCTTCGTCTACGAATTTCATCGATGGTTCCTGATCGGTGGGGAAGGCAGATTAAAAAAGCCCCGTTATACGGGGCTTTTTAAGAAGGATTTTTTTAAGACATCCCTAATTCGGGTTTCGCTCAGTGCGGTTGTATACTGATATACATTCGGTTTTTTGGTCCTTGTGTCTTAAAAAGAACTACCCCATCAGCCTTGGCAAAAAGAGTATGATCTTTACCGCAGCCCACGTTGAGTCCTGGATGGAAATGGGTGCCACGTTGGCGTACCAAAATATTCCCGGAGGTTACTCGTTCGCCGCCGAAGCGTTTCACGCCAAGGCGCTTGGATTGTGAATCCCGCCCATTGCGGGTGCTACCGCCTGCTTTCTTGTGTGCCATTACCGGATCCTCAACTGTTAATGGTAGTGATTTCCACTTCGGTGTAAGCTTGGCGATGTCCTAATTTCTTACGATAATTCTTTCGCCGACGAAACTTGATTATTTCTATCTTCTTGGCCCGGCCTTGAGATCTGACCTTGCCCGAAACCTTGCCACCATCCACATAGGGCGTACCTACGGTAGTGTTCTCACCATCATTCACCATTAATACGTTGGCGAAGTCGACATTGTCGCCTTCATCAATATTGAGCTTCTCTACACGTATAACGTCGCCAGGCGCGACGCGATATTGTTTACCACCGGTAGCGATTACCGCAAACATCGCTTATTCTCCCAACAGAATAAAAAGAACGCGGATTTTAACGACCGACGCGGCTCAGGTCAATAAATACTCGACTATTACTAAATCTGGGCTACCAACTCTCAACTACAGCGTCATTGCGACGCTGGTCAGGTATCTGTATATTCGGCGCTTTAGAGGATTGTTAAAATCTGAAATTCCGCGGTCAACGCATTGTCATTCCAGGGTTGAGGGTTATTATAGGATGCCTATATTGAGAGAGCTATCCTTAGCTGTGGCCTAGTGCTCTATCAATGTATGTGTGCGAGTTCAGTTAGCTTGTCAACGTTCACGGCAAGGCGCGTCTCGCAGATAATGGCCTATTCCCTTATTAAAGAGGTGCAACACCGCCCGCCCGTGGGCGTTGACAAGCTAACCCGAAGGGCGCCCCAGTGGTGCCCCGCCGCAGCGTTGCAGTGCTCTACAAGGTGATAGGCATTACCTTCGCACTGCGCTTTGCCGCTAAACGCCACAGGGATGCTGAATCCGTACACTTACATTGATAGAGCACTAGTTTCGAGAACACTTTAAATTATCATAATTAATATGAACCTAACCGAGATTCAAGCGCTCATAGCGGATGACATGGAGCGGGTCAATGAACTTATCCGCAAACGTCTGTATTCTGAGGTTGTGCTTATAAATCAGCTTGGTCATTACATCATCAACGGTGGCGGTAAGCGGCTGAGACCTTTGCTGGTGCTGTTGGCCGCACGCGCTTGCGGATATCAGGGTAGGGAGCATATTGCATTAGCGGCGATTGTTGAATTTATCCATACTGCAACCCTACTTCACGACGATGTGGTCGATGCCTCTGAATTGCGTCGTGGTCAGGAGACGGCTAATGCCGTATGGGGTAATGAGGCGAGCGTGCTGGTAGGTGATTTTCTGTATTCGCGCGCCTTTGAAATGATGGTGGAGATCAAGAGCATTCGAGTGATGGATATTCTTTCTCATGCCACCAATACCATTGCCGAAGGAGAGGTATTGCAGCTGTTGAATTGTCATGATTCCAGCACCACTGAAACCCGTTACATGGAGGTAATCCGATCGAAGACGGCCAAACTGTTCCAGGCGGCAAGTCAACTTGGTGCCGTGCTTGGCGAAAAGGATTCTCAACTGGAGACATCATTGGCGGCGTACGGTATGCATCTTGGAACCGCATTTCAATTGATCGATGACGTGCTGGATTACCGCTCCTCGCCCGCTGAAATGGGCAAGAATGTCGGTGATGATCTGTCAGAGGGTAAGCCTACCTTACCGCTGATTTATGCCATGCATAATGGCGATGACGAGCAAGCGGAAATCATCAAGCAGACAATAGAAAGTGGCGGACTTGAGCAGTTGGATGCTGTCTTGGCAGCCATTGAATCAACGGGGGCCATTGATTATACTGAGGGACTTGCTCGAAAAGAGACGGACTATGCTATCAGCCAATTAGCTAGTCTGCCCGGATCTCAATACAAACAAGCCTTATTGGCTCTCGTTCACTTCTCGGTTAGCCGAGCCCACTGATTCGTGATCAG
Source organism: Gammaproteobacteria bacterium (assembly GCA_024222475.1). Classification (GTDB taxonomy): domain Bacteria; phylum Pseudomonadota; class Gammaproteobacteria; order JAAEPA01; family JAAEPA01; genus JAAEPA01. The sequence goes on from JAAEPA010000038.1 coordinate 5,315, forward strand.
TTTATCGGAGTGTAGCTCAGCCTGGTAGAGCACTGCCTTCGGGAGGCAGGGGCCGTAGGTTCAAATCCTATCACTCCGACCATTTAAATGGGACAGTCAGGTGTTTTCTTCCGTCCCGACGATACCGTGTTTTACAGTTACGCTCAGAATGGTGCGGATCTCCTCTTTAGTCATGGAAAAATACTCCTTTCCATGACTGCCGGCCACATCTTTTTGCTCAAATAACCATAACAGGCCGCTTTTTTCCTGATGTCATTCATCGATAGCCTCATCGGTTGATAGGGCAGGATCTAGTTTTTTGTCTGAATTCGGTAGACGCCTGAGCAGCGTAGTATGTCTAGATTACCAAAAATAACCTAGGCGCAAAAACCTAAACTTATTGATTGATTATGTTGTCATATAGACAACTTAATTTCCGATTATTTGATGGTCGAGGATTTGGTGTTGAAAAAACAAGCGATAAATCAATCTATTAACTGTTCTATGTTGCTCGACCTTATAATGGCATGTTACATGCATTAATATATCTTATATGGTAAACGAAATATATAAAATATTGCGAATGACATTCCTTGGCCAATAGGTTTTCCGCCATAGTGCGCAATCAAATCGGAATGGCTTTAAAGTCATATTAAGGAGGATTATTGTGAAACATCGATTGTGCTTAGGTGATTTTTCAATGTGCTGGGTAGCAGAGCTTGATACGGTGTCGCTTTATCGTAAGGGAAGTAAAATCCGCAGGTATGCCACGGGCATTCTTTGCCTTCTGCTGTTAACCAATTCCTGGTTGTCATATGCCGCGGAAATCCCTGCCAATCTGAATGTCCGGGTAGCTGAGTATCTTATAAAGGCTGAGCAGGCTCTGGCAAAGGATCGGCTCACTACGCCCGTCGATGACAACACCATGCTCTACATTGAGCAAGTCTTGTTGATTGAGCCTAAGCATCCTCGAGCGATCCATCTATTGCGGTGGGTCACCAAAAGGTATGGTGAGCTGGTAACGGCGACGCTTGGACATGGCGCGCAGATAAGGCAACGCAGCCTGATTCAGGCGCAAACATTTCGAGAACGAGCTCATGCGGTCATTAACAAACACCATGTTAGCGATGCTGAATTACGCAACATGGATCGTATCATAGCCGTGTATAGTGAATCGAACCATGAAAGCGCTGTGACCGGCACTGAATACGGTGGCCAAGAGACGTCCTTGGACGAGCTCTTGGATCGACATATTAAACTCACTGAGCTGGCTTTAGATGCTGGCAAATATAACGATGCACAATGGCATATTGGGCAAGCGGACGCCTTGCTGAACCGCTATGGTCTTAGCAATCCACGGCTGCGAATTTTGAAGCAGGAGGCCAACTCTGTAACCCAAGTTTCACGGCATCAGAATATACGGACTAGTCCGCCATCAAGGATTAGGATGTTCGGGACCTTTTAACGGTTACACGTCGGCTTGTCTACTGAAGAGGCCAAGCCTCATTGAGCATTAGGAGCGTTCCTTAAGCCATTCGGCTACGCTAGGGGCAAGCATTTTTTGCGCCTTGCTGCCCACATAGATGCCGATGTGTCCAGCCGGGATTTTCAGCTCGGTATAATCATCGCTGCCTACGTGTTTTCCTAAGGCCACGGTACAGGCAGGCGGAACCAGATGATCATAGGCCGCATAAACGTTATACACCGGCATAGTCACTTTACCCAGATTTATTTTTTTACCACCGATTTCTGCTTGGTTCTTAACCAGTTTATTGTCTTTGACGAAATTATTTATAAATTCCCGGTAGGCCTCTCCCGCGCAATCAGGTCCATCGAACAACCATTTTTCCATGCGCAGAAAATTCATCAGCGCAGTTTCATCATCCAACATCTCAATCATGTCGGCATACTTACCAAAGTTCAGGGCGAATGGTTTAGCCATCAGAAAGGAGAAGTTGAGAACCTCCGAGGGCACGTTGCCATAGGCCTCGACCAGTAGATCGACGTCGGCGGCCTGTCCCCAATTGAAAAGAAGTCCCAGTTCGGGATTCTGTTCATTACGGCCCGCATGAAAGTCTATTGGTGTCACAGTGAGGGTCAGCGTCTGAACTTTTTCCGGATACAGCGCACTGAAGCAGGTCGCCAGTGTCCCACCCTGACAGATGCCGAAAAGATTGATTTTATCAAGGCCATGGCGCTCGCGAATGACATCGACGCAGTTGTTCAGGTAACCATTGACATAGTCATCCAGGGTCAGATACTTGTCCTGCGGTGCAGGGTCGCCCCATTCGATAAGATAGACATCGATCCCCTGATTGAGCAAATTACGAATCAACGAGCGATCTTCCTGAAGATCGGCTATCAGGTAGCGGTTGACTAGGGCGTAGCTGATCAGCAAGGGGGTTTTATGGGGCTGATCGACCAGGGGAATGTAATGATGTAAGCGCAGTTTATCCTCTTTGTAAACGGTTTCTTTAGGGGTGGTACCGATCTTGATGTCCTCATCCTTGAAACTGCTCAGGGATTCCAGGCCCTTGCTTATCTTGCGATTGATCTCGGCGATCTCTTTAATCGTGTCATCGGGTCTGATTTGAATGGGATAAGACAACATATCAATCTCCTGCTGTAAACGGGGAGCTACCAGCCGCTCCCACTGCTTCAATTATTGCGCCTGCGCTGTTTTATCTACCGCCGGCTTTTTCCTTGTCACGGGTTTTTTCTTGGTCGCCGGTTTACGTCGCGGCGTCTTTTTACGTGCTTTGCCCCCTGGCTTCGGTGCAGACTTCGGTGGGTCCGGGCGCATTGCTCGCTTAAGTTCTTTGACCTCTTTACGCAACTCATAGAGGGTTCGATAGGCATCGTCAAGCTCGCTGCGGGTTGGGATATCCAGGCCCTGCAATACCATTTCAACAACCTTGCGCGCCTCGATTTTATATCTTAGACCTGCGCGGGATAGACTATTTTGTAATTCCGAATACTCGGCCGAGGCATACATCTCAGTGAAAACCTCATCCGCGGACTCCAACCACAGGCGGTTGAGCCCCCTTACCGAAGTGATGCTTTTTCCCTCTTTCGCCAAACCCGTTAATTTCTCCATCACCCTTTTTACCGCATCCGCCATGGCGCCTGCCAACACGGAACGGTATTTAGCATCCACCTTACGAAGATCGATAAAGGCGTCAAAAGCACGCAACATCTTAATATTCTGCTCACGGTTCTGACCGATAGAAGGCAAATCGGCGACGCCTTCAAAGGCCATTTCCCTATCGGCCTCAATATTGAACAAGTGGGTCAAAGAATCCGTTTCCAGATTCAGAAACCGGTTCAACGCTGATCCGCCACCCATCAATCCTTCGCCGATATGACCGTGAGCCGTTTGATTCAGTGAGGCCAACCAGGGTTTGAGTAAAGGCCCCCATTCGGTCATGAACGAAGTCCACAACTGCTGTACATTCCCAGCATTCTCCAGTAAGCGCTGAGGCGAACCAAGGGTTTGCTCCGCCCACGGCTTGGTGAATTTTTGCAGATCCTCCTGCCAGTCTTCCCCGGAGGCCAGATTTGGGGCAACGATCTGCCATGACTTGGTTAATAATTCCAGTGTATTCAACATCACCTGCTGATCCGAGTAGACTTGCTCGGCCGCATCTTTGGTGCTGGAACCTCGCTGCTCGGACCAACCCTGTAGGGCCTGCTTGAATAAGTTCATAGAATCCAGGTCACCGGGATTAGTCGTCATGGACTCCGTTCCATTTCTGGCGAGCTCAAACCATCCCTCCCACGCCTTTTTTTGGGCGTCGGTTGCAGCCTTTATCATGGTTTCGGCCTGTTCGGTCCAATCCATCTCCACCTCCTATTTAGGTTAAACTTAGAGCCTGAAAGTGATCTAGGTTAGAAATTAACACGATTCGCGACCGGTAGAATTGTATTGATTTTAGTCTCGATCTGAATCGCTTATGCCTGTCTCGGATGGCTACAGCATGCCAATAAGCTTATTGCAGTGCAACAATTATCTTTGCTGTTTGATCATTGAAGTGCGTCTGAGGTCGTTGTCACCCACGACTGCACGGTACGACCTTGAAGATAATCGGGATACTCGAACTATAAATAACGGCAAACTGCATGCCATAGTAATCGACATAAAAGAGTCGGAGAAAGGGCACTATTGGCGTATTGAAATTACGGATCTAGCCTTGATAGCCTCTTGTCCGGCGATCCTTCGTTCCCCAAAAGGAAAGCTCTGTTTTATTAATGGAATGATAATTAGTTTAAAAAACCTCATAGAACCCCTATGATTTCTCGCACATCATGACAAGCTGATCTAAAATAATTCAAGTAAGCGTTTTTTTGCACGGTATTGTGCCGGATAAGAAAATCTAGGAACCTGTCAATAACTATCCGCAATGGATATTCAACCATAATTGGACTTAATACTATGAAAATCAATGTCGAGGTCGACCTCACACCCCAGGAGTTTCGAGAGAGCTTTGGGTTGCCGGATGTACGAGCCATGCAGCAAGAGGTCATGGAAAAGATGCGGGAAAAGACATTGGCCGCTGTCGAAGGCTATGACCCACAAAAAATGCTGGCGCCCTACCTACAGGAGAGCATGCGCACCATGGAACAATTGCAGAGCTCCATGTGGGAGGCCCTGACCCCAGGTAGCAAGCCTAAAAAGAAGGATTAGTGCTGTATCAATGTAAGCGTGCGAGTTCAGAAGTAATTACATTGATAGAGCACTAGGAGGCTGTCCGAGAATAGAGAATCTACTGCGGAAAAGCCATATTGGCCAGATTTCCCGATTAAATTCGTTAAATATGCCCAATATTCGCCTTATTTAATCAAAAAATCTGGCTCAAAATGGTTTCCCCTCGCTGCGACCCATATTCTCGGACAGCCTCCTAGGTGGTGGGTCACGCCCCGGACGCACTTTGAGCTTGAAGTAAAAAAACTACTCAACAGCCGAGCGATTGGCTGAGAGGGATTCCTCTTCGCCGCTGGGAAGAGTCTTGGTAGAAATTTTCTTGTTGCGCCGCTTCCTGCTCGGCCAGGAATTGATGACAGCCTGTATCAAGGTGGCCAGTGGAATGGCAAAAAATACACCCCACACCCCCCAGATGCCGCCAAATACCAGTACCGCGGTGATGATAGCCACCGGATGCAGGTTAACCACCTCGGAAAACAACAGAGGAACGAGTAGATTACCATCGAGAAACTGAATAACACCATAGGCGACGACAACATAAGCAAACTCGGAACTCAATCCCCATTGGAAATAAGCGATAAAGGTCACCGGAATGGTCACAATCGCTGCACCGACATAGGGTATGATCACCGATATTCCCACCATGAAGGACAACAGCATGGCATAGTTCAGGCCCAAGATAACGAACGTGATATAGGTCACTGACCACACGATGAGTATCTCGGTGAATTTTCCCCGCACATAACTGGCGATCTTGCTGTTGACCTCCGCCCAAACCTCCATGGACAACCTTCTGTCCTTCGGCAAGAATCCTGTTGACCAATTTAAGATTTGCTGTTTATCTTTCAGGAAAAAGAACACCAGCAAGGGTACTAAAATGGCATAGACCATGATCGTAATCAGCCCCACGACCGACGCTAGAGAGAGGCTGACCACCTTTTGGCCGAATAAGGCGAGTTCGGCGCGAATGACCGCTATCAAATCCTGCAGCTGGGTCTCTGAGATGAAGTGTGGATAACGCTCAGGTAGCTGCATCAGCAGCAGTTGCCCCTCGCTGATCATATTGGGGAGTTCGCGAAAGAATTCGGTGACTTGCTGAAAAAGTATGGGCGCCAGTCCAAAGGTGACTAAAAGGAGAAAGGCAATAAACAGCAAAAATACGATAAGCAGCGCCACTACCCTGGGCAATCTTCCCCGCCGCAGAAACTCCACCGCCCCATCGAGCAGGTAAGCGATGACGATCCCCGCTAATACGGGGGCGATAATGTCCCCCGCTAACAGAATGATGGCGAAGCCTATGATGAGGAACAGTGCCAGAATAACGACTTGCGGATCCGAAAAATGGCGCTGATACCAGTCTTGCAGGAACTCGATCATTGATTCTTGTGTACGAGCTGCTGATATTGTTCCTTGAACAGCGTTTCTAAATTGTCGATTACTTCGGGGGCAGGGCGTCCTTGCATCACATGCTGCGACATGAGGGTCGATGTTTCGTTCAGCATGATGGTCTTATCCAGCATGAAATAGCTGGTGGACAGGCGACGTATGGCCTTGACTACAGACTCCTGTTGCGGTCTGGGGGTAAGCTTCGGTTCTGGGATTCCTTCCGTTGGCGGCGAGACACGTGATTGTAGAAAATCTGCCAGATCCAGCAGCGTTTTCTGATCTTGCTCTGGAAGAAGTTTAAAAGCTTTCAGTAGACGCTTACCGCTCATACTCCGTTAACATGGTATCGAAGAGTACAGTGAACCGAGGAGCGGCCGGCTGTTGGATTCACGGCGACCGTTATGCGGCTGATAAATTTGTTTATCACGATGTTATGATCAGGTCGATTTGACCGTGGGTTTCTGTGTTTTTTTACCCGGATGGTCGTGACAATATTCACGCGCGAAAATCAATAACTCCTCCATGGCTCGCAGCCGGAATTTCTGGCGTTGTCTCACAAAACCGAATTCCCGATCTAGGATTGGATCAAGTTGAGTATAGGTCAGCGTTCCCAGCGAAACCTCTTTGGCGATGGTTGCTTGGGATAGTATCGTAATTCCCATCCCGGCCTCGACCGCGCCTTTGATGGATTCTGAGCTTCCCAATTCCAGACAGACATTCAATCCATTTCGCTCCAAACCCATTTTGGACATATACTCCATGATGACCTCCCGCGTGCCGGAGCCCTCTTCTCGACAGATGAAGGGATGCTGCAGCAAATCCTCCATGGTGATGGATTCCTTCTCCGCTATCGGGTGATTCGGCGGTGCGACGGCCACCAGCTGATCCATTCGACAAGCTTCGACCAAAAGGTTTTTGTTGGTCACCGGGGCTTCTACGATACCCAAATCGATCATGCTGTTTTCTACCATGGAGATGATGCCTTCACTATTGGATACCTTGAGACGTAGAATGACATTGGGATGTTTGTCTCGATAACTGCGCAGCAGGCCAGGCAGCATGTACTCCGCAATCGTGGTGCTGGCACCGATGGTTAATGCTCCGCTGACGTCGCCCGTCATTTCTTTAACGGCATCTTCCATCTCCGAATAGAGTTCGAAGATGCGCTCGGAGTATCCGTATGCTTTGCGCCCGATCTCGGTTAAAGTCACACGGTTGTGGGTGCGATCGAACAGACGCGTATTGAAATAATCCTCGAGTTGTCGCACCTGAAAAGTTACCGCAGGCTGAGTCATATGCAATGTCTCAGCAGCCTTGGTAAAGCTCAAAAGGCGTGCAACGGTGTGGAACACCTGAAGTCGACGGTCGGCCATAGTAAACTGCTCATAAAATTGCTAATTGCAAAGATAAAATGATTATATCACTTTATGTGATCTCTTGTTGGCTCACTATGGGTATGCATCGCAAATGATATCGGGTACGGTTGTGTTGCACACGATTCACTTGCGATGCTTTGGTTATGGCGCCTAGTTATAATTACAGCCTTGTTTTCTGCATGACCAGATGACTACGCCTGCAATTAAGGCTACCATTAACAGTCCTGATATCGTCAATGCGTCGATACACATCTTTATCTCCTTATATTTCCTTGAAATGGCTTATTAATAAGAATATTAACATATAATAAAATACTAAGACAAGCGATTCTTCGTGAAGTTCATCACATGATTTGTTTATAGACTCATGACTGGGCCACCAGAGCAATGTCGTACCCGGCGAGCTTCTGGACATCCAGCAGGACATGGGCCACCCGATCGGGACCGCCGATGGTATAGATGTCGAGAGTACCCGGCACCCGTTTCAATTCGGCTTCGATGGCATGGGCGACCTGCAGCAATTCATGCCCTCCTCTCTGGCCGGCTTCTCATCAGGCATTGCGTCTTGATCCAGATACCATACGTGGGTTTTTTGATTGACATACATCGTTGAATTCGACTAGGGTCTGCCTGATAACTATCAGTATTCCTGATGGGTGCAGAAAAACCCCTTATAATGATCCTCTTGGTTGAAACTTAGACTATGTGTGAACGTCCGCTGTTTGCATTGATATTGCTCACGGTCCTGTTCCTTGCGCTACCTGTTTACTCCGAAATTCACAGATGGATAGACGACGAAGGACAGATTCATTACACCGAGATACCCCCCACAAATGGTAAGTCGGATATCCTTGTTCCCGCGCCCTTACCCGATCTTCCCCGCTCGTCGAATAGTGATTCGCCTCAACACCAAAAGAATCTTGAATTGAAGGGAGAAAATTTAGAGAACCCCAAACCACAACCACGGATTCCCAAGGAAACGAGGCAAGAAAGGAAGGAAAACTGCGCTGCCGCCACTCAAAATATGAATAAATTGCAAAGCCACGGTAGAATCAAAATACTCGATGCAGGAAGCTACCGTATTCTGAGCACCGAAGAGCGCGAGACAAAGATCAATGAGGCAAGGAAACTGATCGAGCAAAATTGTGATTAGCGCAATCCCGGTCTTGGGATGGCGCGACACCGATAGCTATTATTCGAGTATA
>JAAEPA010000039.1 GCA_024222475.1 Gammaproteobacteria bacterium
CTAGGAGGCTGTCCGAGAATAGGAATCGTAGCGAGGGAACGCCATTTTGAGCCAGATTTTTCGATTAAATAAGGCGAATATTAGGCATATTTAACGAATTTTATCGGAAAATCTAGCCAAAATGGCTTTTCCGCAGTAGGTTCTCTATTCTCGGACAGCCTCCTAGGAACTGCATCCATACCTTTATACCCATGACGGATGGGTATAAGCCCAAATATAGGCGGGAAATCATATGTCTGAGCTCGACCATTCGAACGAGCGATATCCACCTACCCGGCCAGTCTTCATTGTCGATGGCAGCCGCTCTCCCTTTCTCAAGGTACGTGGTCGACCCGGTCCTTTTAAAGCGGCTGAGCTGGCCGTACAAACCGCACGACCCCTGCTGTTGCGCCAACCCTTCGAAGCCGGCCTGTTCGATGAAGTCATCCTGGGCTGCGTTGCCCCCGCCCCTGACGAGGTCAATATCGCCCGGCTGGTAGCCCTGCGACTGGGCTGTGGGGACCAGGTTCCGGCCTGGACCGTACAGCGAAACTGCGCCTCGGGGCTGCAGGCCCTGGACTCGGCCTATCGCAGTATTGCCGGCGGGCTGAGTAACCTGGTACTCGCAGGCGGGGTGGAGGCGATGAGCCAGGCCCCCCTATTATTCAGCACCGCCATGGCCCACTGGCTGGCCGATTGGAACCAGGCCAAAGGCCTGGGGCAACGGTTCGACCTGCTGGGCCGACTGCGCCCGAGCCATTTCGCACCCGTCATCGGCCTGCTCAAAGGGCTTACTGATCCCGTGGTGGGCCTTTCCATGGGTCAAACGGCGGAAAATCTCGCCTACCGTTTCGGTATCGACCGACAGCGTATGGACGCCTATGCTGTAGAAAGCCACCAGCGACTGAAAAACGCCGCCGAATCCGGCCGCCTCGACGAAATCGAAACCCTCTACGACACTAAGGGTCATGCCTATACGCATGATGACGGTCTGCGTCCCGATTCCTCGGTCAAAAAACTAGCCAAGCTCAAGCCGGTATTCGACAAACCGTTCGGCCATGTCACGGCGGGCAACAGTGCCCAACTCACCGATGGAGCGGCCTGGACGATCCTCGCCAGCGAGCAGGCCGTCAATAAATTTGACCTTCCAGTGCTGGGACGCATCGTCGATAGCCAATGGGCGGCGTTGGATCCGGCGCAAATGGGACTGGGACCGGTGCACGCCGTAGTGCCGATATTGAGACGCGCCGGATTAGGGCTGAAAGATATCGATTACTGGGAGATCAATGAGGCCTTTGCCGCCCAGGTACTCGCCTGTATAGAGGCCTTGCGCGACGATACTTATTGCAGACAGAAATTCGATGCGGACCATGCGCTGGGTGAAATCCCCAATCAACGCTTGAACGTCGATGGCGGCGGAATCAGTCTGGGGCATCCGGTTGGGGCTAGTGGTGCCCGTATCGTGCTGCATCTGCTGAAAATCCTGCAACGCAGCAATGCCAAGCGAGGTATCGCCAGTCTGTGTATCGGCGGTGGCCAGGGTGGGGCGATGTTGCTTGAAAATATCTCGGGGTGAGTCATGAGCATAGATAATCTTCAACACTGGCGTTGGCGGGAAGATGAACGCGGAATCGTGTGGCTGCATCTGGACGTGGCCGGCGAGCGCGTGAATGTACTGTCCACAGCCGTGTTCAGCGAACTGGAGTCCATCCTGGAGACCCTGGAGTCTTCTTCCGTCAAAGGATTGGCCTTCATCTCCGACAAATCCAGCGGATTTATCGCCGGGGCGGATGTCAAGGAATTTACCCAACTCTCCAGCCGTGAACAGACCCTGGCCATGATCAAGCGGGGCCAGACGATCATGGACCGCATCGACGCCCTGCCCTTCCCTACGGTGGCGGTCATCAACGGTTTCTGCATGGGAGGCGGTACCGAACTGTCACTGGCCTGCGATTATCGAATCGCCCTGGATGACCCCAAGACCCGGATGGGACTGCCCGAGATCAAGCTTGGGATCCATCCAGGTTATGGCGGCACCATGCGTTCACTGCGGGTATTGGGGCCGATCGCGGCGATGGATATGATGCTCACCGGCCGTGGTCTTGACGTTTACAGGGCCCGCAAGATCGGCCTGATAGACTATGTGCTCCCGCAACGTCATCTGGTGAGTGCCGCCCATCATCTACTCGAAACCACCCCCCGCCCTCATCGACCTGGGCGCTTAATAAGATTGCTCGGTCTGCGACCAGTGCGCCGTCTGCTCGCCCGCAAAATGCGCAATCAGGTCGCTAGCAAGATCTCCAAGGCCCATTACCCCGCCCCCTATACCCTGATCGACCTGTGGGAACAACATGCCGGCAACGAACGACGGATGCTGAGCCAAGAGGCGCGGTCGGTTGCCGATCTGAGCATCACGGAAACGGCAGGCAATTTAATTCGAGTATTCATGCTGCAAAACCGGCTCAAGGCCGCCGGTGATAAATCGCTCATTGAACCCCGTCATGTGCATGTCATCGGTGCCGGCTTGATGGGCGGTGACATCGCCGCCTGGTGTGCCCTGCAGGGTTTTCGGGTCACGGTGCAGGACACCAGCACACGCAGCCTGGCCGCTACCATAGAACGCGCAGCGCGTCTATTCACCCGAAGGCTGAAAACCGAACGCCGAATCAAGTCGGTAATGGATCGGCTGATTCCGGATGAAAAGGGTTCGGGTGTAAAACACGCAGACGTGGTCATCGAGGCGATCTTCGAAGACATCGAAGCCAAACAAACGCTGTACCGAAATATCGAACCCAAACTCAAACCTGGCGCCCTAGTCACTACCAATACCTCGAGCATAGCCATCGATATCCTGGCTCAGGGGTTCAGCGACCCAGGCCGGCTGGCGGGATTGCATTTTTTCAATCCCGTCGCACAGCTGCCGCTGGTGGAGATCGTGCATGGAGAACACACCCGAGAGGAGATCATCAACCAGGCCCTAGCCTTCACCCGCCACATCGACAAGCTGCCGCTAAAGGTCAAGGGCAGCCCGGGGTTTCTAGTCAACCGTATCCTAATGCCCTATCTTCTAGAGGCCATCATCATGGAAAGTGAAGGCATTCCCAAGACTGTGATCGACCAGACCTCCATCGATTTCGGCATGCCCATGGGACCGATCGAGCTGGCCGATACCGTCGGCTTGGACATCGGTCTGCATGTGGGCGAGATACTGGGAAGGGCCTATGGATTTCAGGTCCCTGCCAAACTCAAGGATATGGTGAACAAGGGTCATTTGGGACGCAAGGCCGGACAGGGCTTTTACCAGTACCAGAATGGCAAACCCATTAAACCTAAAAATAAGCCCTACGAACTCGACCGCGAAGAATTACAGGATCGTCTAATCCTGCGGCTGATCAACGAGGCCATCGCTTGCCTGCGCGAAGGCGTCGTAGACGATGCCGATATGGTGGATGCCGGCGTCATCTTCGGCACCGGTTTCGCCCCATTTCGCGGTGGACCGCTGCATTATCTTGAAGGCCGTGGACGCCAAGCCATGCAACAATCGCTCAAGCGGCTGCAAGATCGTTTCGGTGACCGATTCGCGGTGGATGGCGGATGGTAAGTCACAGCAATGACCGGTACCGTGGACTGAGAACCCGTCATTAGGAATGCGAATTCCTTAGCAATAAGATCGTGCGAGTCGCGCCCCCAATAACCGGTATCTGCTGGCCGATGTCGTGCCATATCAGTACTATCACTTTAACGAGGCTTATTTTCGCTTCAGGGTGGTGCTTCACCCCTCTGGCCTGCAAGATGCTCTATGTACGCTTCACTCCTGTTGTGCACGTGTGCTACAGTTTCCATTCCATTCGCAACGCTGTCCGCCAGCGGTGCAACACTCGATACGGGGGGGTTAGCCCTTACGAGAGATCATCCTAATCCCTCCCCGACCGGGACTTGCACCCGGCAAGAAGCACCAAGCTTTGCTTGGCGCACCAAATGGTATAGTGTCACCGTAATTTTTGCTTGCTCGCGTAGTAGCTCTTTTTCTTGCGCCGTAAATCCAAAGCCTGACAGGCCCGGTACATCGTCGGTTCACTGACCACTTTGCTAAACTCCTGCTCAACTACCGCAATGGGGCTATCTTGTTTACCGCAGATAGAAAACCGGCTCCAAACATTGGAACGGATCGCGGTGCGTAGCCTCCTTGTGAAAGACTTTTATCTGGCGGAGATGATTCTTCGGCGTGCCTTGAGACTCCAGGCAGCCCCTATGGTTCATAGTCTTTTGAAATTCACTAGACAGCAAAAGCGACAGCGCCTGAAGAGAAAGTTATCTAACCATTACGGATGACTTTTTTTAGTGATTATAAGTACAGATCAGAAGAGCGTCGTGTAGTGA
>JAAEPA010000040.1 GCA_024222475.1 Gammaproteobacteria bacterium
GTGAAATCCTGGGGTTTACGACCGGCAACTGGAACGGTGGCCGTGCGTACCAGGATTGGTTGGCCCAGGGAAGGCCCGCTAGCCCCGGGCGGCTGAACGAGCGCTGCCACCTGATATTCAAAAATGTGGAAATATCCTGGCGCAAGTCACGGCGCGATATCGCTGCATTGTTAAAAACACCCTATTTTCGTGAAGGCCTCGACGGCGAAGCGGTTGAGTGGGCTTGCACTCGCATGCTACAACGCGAGTCCGCACGCAAAATCCTGATTGTCATATCCGACGGTAGTCCGATGGACAGCGCCACTAACCTCGCAAACGATGAGTTTTACCTGGATAACCACTTGAAGAATACTGTGGAGAAATTTGATCGTCGCAAGGATATGGAGATCTACGGGATAGGCGTCGGTTTGAGTCTCACCCCGTACTATCGACACTGCCTCGCAATCGATCTTGGCGAATCCCTTAGCAACACGGTTTTTTCACAAATCCTGCAGATGCTGACTCACGCCCAGAGACGTTAGTTTTGGTGACACAAATCAAGTGCATCCCGGAAACGATTGCATTACCATGA
>JAAEPA010000041.1 GCA_024222475.1 Gammaproteobacteria bacterium
GATTAAATTCGTTAAATATGCCCAATATTCGCCTTATTTAATCGAAAAATCTGGCTCTAAATGGCTTTCCCTCTCTACAGCCCCTATTCTCGGACAGGCTCCTAGGCGGCTGTCCGAAAACGAGTCAAACATACGCCCATAACTGAAGCGTAGGGTTGTAATAGAATACCTAGATGAGACAGAAAACTATTGAAAGTGCCGTGATGTTCGCGGATATCTCCGATAGTACGAGATTATATGAGTCACTGGGAGACGGGAGGGCACAGTCGATCATCTCACAATGCCTTACCCGGATGATTAGTATCTGTGATCGCCAATCCGGGATACTCATAAAGACCGTCGGTGATGAGATTATGTACTGTTTTCCGACGGTCAATGAGGCCGTACTTGCAGCACAAACTATCAATCAGGCCCTAGAAAGCGAGATCTCAAGCGAGGGCGTGAAGCTGTCTGTACGCATCGGTATGCATTTCGGCAAGGTGGTCGAAAAGGAACGTGATCTCTATGGTGACGTTGTCAATGTCGCCGCCAGATTGACCTCTATCGCCCGGGCGCAACAGATCATTACTACCCAGGCGGTGATTGACCGATTGTCCGAGGGCTTCAACAACGGCGTGCGTCTGTACGATCAAGCAGCGATTAGAGGAAAGCAGGAAGAGATCAAAATGTATGAGATTCTATGGGGGCAGGAAGATGTCACCGGTATTATCTCTCAAGTCGATTTGGCAAGGCATACAGGATTTTCCGTTCTGGTATTGAAATACGAGGATCAGAAATATGTCGTCAAACCCAGCAATAATCCAATGCTCATCGGGCGGGGTAAGCAGTGCCAGCTGATCGTTAACACCCTATTGGCCTCTAGAAAACATGCCAGGCTTGAATATCACCGAGGAAAATTTGTATTGGTGGATCAGAGCACCAATGGAACCTTTGTGAAAAGTCAGGAAGGTGGAGAGGTTTATCTTCGGCGAGAGGAGCTTCCTCTTTTTGGAGATGGACTCATCAGCCTAGGGGAGTCGATAGCTGACAATCCGGGAAAACTAATCCATTTTCACTGTCAATGAATTATCCGAGATAGCTCGCATTTCTGAAAACCCGCTCGTCATGGGTATCTCTAGCCCTAAGCGTTTGGTAATATCCCGCCTCTTTATTTAGACACGCCATACCTCATGACTGTACGTACTAGATTCGCTCCCAGTCCCACTGGATTTCTTCATGTTGGCGGTGTCCGCACCGCGCTTTTTTCATGGTTGTATGCCCGCAAGATGGGTGGTGAGTTCATTCTTCGGATCGAGGACAGTGATCGCGAGCGATCCACTCAGGAATACCTCGAGGCCATTCTCGAAAGTATGGACTGGTTAGGCATGGATTATGATGAAGGTCCTTATTATCAGAGCCGTCGACTTGATCGCTATCAAGAGGTTATTCAGCAACTGCTGGATGAGGGTAAGGCCTATCGCTGTTATTGCACACGAGAGGAACTCCAGGCCCTGCGTACCGAGCAAATGCAGCGTAAACAGAAACCGCGCTATGACGGCCGATATCGTGAATACACCGGATCGCCTCGCCAGGGGGTAGAACCGGTCATTCGCTTCAAAAATCCCTTGGCGGGGGGGGTGCTGGTGGATGATTTAGTCAGAGGGAAGGTAGTGTTTGACAATGCCGAACTCGA
This sequence comes from Gammaproteobacteria bacterium, assembly GCA_024222475.1. Classification (GTDB taxonomy): domain Bacteria; phylum Pseudomonadota; class Gammaproteobacteria; order JAAEPA01; family JAAEPA01; genus JAAEPA01. The sequence goes on from JAAEPA010000041.1 coordinate 1,673, forward strand.
TGATCTCATCATCGCTCGGGCCGACGGTTCGCCTACCTATAACTTTACCGTAGTCGTCGATGATATGGATATGCAGCTGACCCATGTGATACGCGGAGACGATCATCTAAATAATACGCCTCGCCAAATCAATATCTTTAAGGCCTTGGGTACCGAACCCCCGCGCTATGCCCATATCCCCATGATCCTCGGCGCTGATGGAAAGAAACTTTCCAAACGTCATGGCGCCATGAATGTGATGCAATATCGAGAACAAGGGTACCTGCCGCCGGCCCTGTTGAACTATCTGGTCCGCCTCGGCTGGTCTCATGGTGATCAAGAGGTCTTTTCAACTGAGGAAATGATCGGCTTGTTTGACATCAAAGATATCAATCCTTCCGCTGCTGCATTCAATTCGGAAAAGCTGTTATGGCTTAACCAGCATTACCTCAAAGAGAGCGACTATTCTCATTGTGCAGAGGATCTCAGATGGCAGATGGATGAGTTGGGCATTGATTTAGCGGAGGGTTCCGACCTCGAGCAGCTTTTCGAGGTACAGAAAGCCCGCACTAAGACCCTGAATGACATGGCTCGGCAAAGTCAGATCTTTTTCCAGGACTATACGGAATATGCCTCCAAGGCAAAAAAACACCTGAAAGGGGATGCCATAGACACCCTCAAAGAGCTATTGATCGCATTGGAGACGGTTTCCGACTGGAAAAAAGAACCCCTACATGATGTCGTGAAACAGGTCGCTCAGAGCCGCGGTCTAAAATTGGGCAAGGTTGCACAGCCGCTAAGGGTCGCGCTAACGGGAGGAGTGGTGTCTCCTTCCATCGATCTAACCATGGAACTGCTGGGACGTATGTCTGTCTTGAAACGTATCGATCGCACCATCCAGGCTATTAATGTCTGGTGAAATAATATGAGTACAATTTATTGAAACGTCCGGGTTAAATAGCGAAAGATACTTGACAGACGAGACCAGACTGCGTACATTTCCGAACTTCCTCATGGGGGGCTATAGCTCAGCTGGGAGAGCGCTTGCATGGCATGCAAGAGGTCGGCGGTTCGATCCCGCCTAGCTCCACCAATCCTTTTTTACCCCATCACCAATCTATTGTCGGTGCTCATAGGCTTCGTGGCCGCGAGTGTTTTAATTGCTCCACCGGCTGTCTGCGCTACTTAGAACAGACCTTTGCCGTAGTATTGTATATTCTGGTGGTTTATGTATTACTGGGTTAAAGGGGTAATCATAGACGCAAGGGTTTTTCCAATCTTTCCGCAAGCTAAACGATGCGATACAGCTTCTACGACTATGGGCTGCGAGGTTTTGTCACGATTTTGATCCTGCTTTCCAGTATGGCAACGATTGTTAGCTGTGGTGGAAACAATGAGCAGGATTACAACCCTCAGTTCAGTGCAGATCCACCGATGGAGGTGCAACAATACCTGTTTGGTGTGCATCCCCTACATAATCCTAACCGATTGCACCTCGTATTTGGACCCCTGATAGATTACCTCAATACTGCGCTGCCCAATTTAAATTTCAAGCTCGAGGCCTCGCGCGATTATGCTGCTTTTGACCGCAAACTCTATGCAGGTCACTTTGATTTTTCCTTACCGAATCCCTATCAGACGGTAAATTCTCTAAGGCATGGTTACCGTGTGTTTGGAAAAATGGGGGACGATCATAATTTTCGCGGTATCATTTTAGTTCGAAAGGAAACGGAACCCATATCGATTGAAGATCTTAAGGGTGAGGCGGTGAGCTTTCCGGCGCCTACGGCGCTGGCGGGAACAATGTTGCCGCAATACTACCTTCAGATTCATGGCGTCGATGTAATGAATGAGCTCGAACTTCGTTATGTAGGTTCCCAAGAGTCGTCGATTATGAATGTCTACCTAGGTAATGTGATAGCAGCAGCCACTTGGCCGCCTCCATGGCAGGCCCTCTCCAAGCAACGTCCTGAACTTGTGCGTGAGCTTATCGTGAAATGGGAAACGGAAACATTACCGAATAACGGTTTAGTCGTGCGAATGGATATCCCTGATTCAATAGTGAGACAGGTCGCTGCGGCCCTATTTAGTTTGCATAATGATAAAGCGGGGCAGGTGTTGCTATCCCGTATGGAACTATCCCGATTTGAGCCGGCAACAAACTCGACCTATGATCCTGTTAGGGAATTTATCACCAAGTTCAGTGCCAATGTAAGAAATATAGAGTGACCTCAATAGTCTCGCGTCTTTACGGCAATGTGAAGGGAGTCTGGTCGTTCTCGATTCGACGGCAACTGATGTTGGGTATCGCATTGGTTCACGCCGTATTGATGACTATTTTTGTGGTTGATTTGGTGGAACGACAACGTGAGTTTCTGCACCGGCAGAGCATTGATCAGGCCCTTAGTCTCGCGGAAACCCTTGCGGCGAGCAGCGCCTCCTGGGTACTGGCGGATGATGTCATCGGGTTGGAGGAGGTTATACAGGCCCAGCTCAAGTATCCAGGGCTACACTATGCCATGGTGCATTCAGAAACCGGGCGAGTATTGGGACACACCAACACGGCGATTACGGGTCTATATGTTGCAGATATTGTGAGCCGGGGATTGTTCGATACCAAAGTAAATCCCCGAATACTCGTTGACAATGGGGCGCTGGTGGATGTGGCCGCACCCGTTTTGGCCAATGAACGATTGATTGGCTGGGCACGCGTTGCGCTGGGACAGGAAGCGAACGCAGCGAGTCTGCAGGTTGTCACCCGAGATGGGGTGCTCTACACCTTGTTGGCCATTGGTGTGGGAACTGTATTTGCCTTTTTTATGGCAAAGGGCTTGACTCTCGGGCTAAAGAGACTGCTGGAACTTGCCGATCGGGTTCGTCAAGGTGATCGCCATATTCATGTTTCTCTCAATAGGAAAGATGAGCTCGGACAGCTTGGAGACAATCTGAATCAGATGGTTATTGCTGTCACACGGGCCGAAATGGAACTCAGAAAGGCACGTGAAGAATTAGAGCATCGCGTGCAGGAGCGTACTAAAGAAATATCTCAGGCTAATGCAAGTTTAAGCAAGGAAAAAGAACGGGCGTTGGTGACTCTCCATTCCATCGGAGATGCAGTGATAACCACCGATGCGCAAGGTGTAGTCGAATTTCTTAACCCCGTGGCCGAGTCGTTGACCGGTTGGCCTGTCAGTATGGCACGTGGGCACCCCCTTGGTTTGGTGTATAACATCATTGACGAGCAGAGTCGCGAGACAGCGCCGGATCCCGTAGCTCAGTGCTTAGACCAAGGCCATGTAATAAATGTAGATACCCACAACATCTTGATAAATCGCAATGGGCAGGAATATGGCATTCAGGAAACGGCCGCTCCCATTCGTAGTCGGGATGGCGATGTGCTGGGTGTGGTGCTGGTCTTCAAGGATATAAGCGAGGCGCGTCGCATGGCACAGCAGATAGCACATCAGGCCACCCATGATGATCTCACCGGCTTAGTCAATCGCGCGGAGTTCGAAAAACGCCTTAAACGGGTGTTGGAGACTGCTCGGAATGAGAATGCGCAACATGCGATGTGTTATCTTGACCTCGACCAATTCAAGATTATTAATGATACTTGTGGTCATGTTGCAGGGGATGAGCTTTTGCGCCAACTTGGAAACTTGTTACAGGCGCAAATCAGGGCGTGTGATACGCTGGCTCGTCTTGGAGGTGATGAGTTTGGGGTCTTGATGGAGCACTGTCCACTTGATCAGGCTCAGCGCGTAGCAGAGCAATTACGTAAAGGAATCGATGAATTTCGCTTTCTGTGGGAGGGCAAGAGCTTCAATCTCGGGGTCAGCATCGGCTTGGTATCCATTATTACGACCAGTGAGAGTGCTACCAGCGTATTACGCGCCGCAGATGCGGCTTGTTATCGCGCCAAGGATCAGGGGCGCAATCGAATAAATATCTACCGTGAAGATGATGCAGAATTAGCGAAACGTCATGGCGAAATACGGTGGGCCGCTAGAATTCCCCGGGCACTAGAGAATGATTGTTTCCAGCTCGATTTTCAACCGATTGTCCAGGTAAATGCTGGAGGCGGTGAAAAGGAGCACTATGAACTGCTCCTCAGGCTGCAAGATAAACGTGGGTATCTAGTGCCCCCTGGTGCCTTTTTTCCTGCCGCTGAGCGCTATAATTTGGCAACTAAAATCGATTGCTGGGTAATAGAGAAGGCCTTGAGGTGGCTCGCATGCCACCCAGCTCATCTAGAACGTCTGCATCTGTGTGCCATCAATCTATCGGGTCAGTCATTGGATAATGAAGGTTTTCTGAAGTTTGTTCATCGCTGCTTCGACAAGACAGGGGTTCCTCCAGAGAAGATCTGTTTTGAGATCACGGAAACAGCTGCGATTGCCAATCTCACCAAGGCAAGCCATTTTATAACCACCTTGGAAGGCTGGGGTTGCCGGTTTGCACTTGATGATTTCGGAAGTGGATTGTCTTCGTTTGCCTACTTCAGACCTCCCAAAACAGCACGAAAACCACCAATATTATTGGACAATATCGGGTTGTTCTGTAGCTGTGCTGCGAAATTATATATTGAAGAATCAAGGGGTTAGTGATTTCTGCCCACCCCTTGAATGTCCAATAACTGTAAGTAGTGTTTTAAAATCAGTGAGTTATGTCATTTTTGGACAGTGGGTTTAGGGAGGTCTGTACTTAAAGAATCTACCCGTGGATTTTCTGAAGATTGATGGCGTTTTTATTAAGAATATCGTGGCTAGCCCCATCGATCAGGCAATGGTTAATTCAATCAACGAAATAGGACAAGTCATGGGTAAGCAGACGATTGCGGAATGTGTCGAAAACGAGTCTATATTGGAAGTCTTAAGGGATATCGGTATTAACTATGTCCAAGGCTATGGTATAGGCCGACCACGGTCGATCGAAGACTTGGCGTAATAGCGGGGTGATGAGTCGAATTAATTGAAGATGTATTATATTGCCTCACTGAGACCTTTTTGAATTATAGAGAGAGAACTCAAAAGAGGGGGGTCCGGGCTCATGGCTCTATTTTTAACAACGTCCCAGCGCGCCTAAAGACATCCTCTGGCAAACCGAAAGCAGCCTTGAGCGCGATATCCCTATCCCATGTATTGTCGATGCCGCTTATCCGCCAGGCATCGCTCAAGCTGATGTGATTGATGTGATACCAGGGTGAAATCAAAGGAAAGAATTGCAGCGGCCAGTCGGATCCATAGAGCATACGATCTATGATCCCGTGTGTTTTCATTGCCTGAGCAAGATCATTCAACTTGTTGATTTGGGTCAGGCTGGAGATATCCGCATACAGATTAGAGTAGTCCTGAAACATGGGCAGTATACGCGCGAAGTTATCCTGGCCGTCGGATTGCCCGGTAGTGGCAAGATGGGCGGCGATGACGGTTACACCCTGTTCCAGTGGTAGCTTGAGTCGAACAGGATCAGCCAGCGCGTCGTGAGTGTCGGCGAAGGATTTTTCCATGCCGGTATGGGTGAGTAGCGGAATATCAAGTTCAGCCATTGTTTGGTAAAAGGGAATATACCGTGGGTCAGCCGGGTCGATATTCATAATGGATGGGATCCATTTGATCAATACGGCACCCTCTCGGTGGGCTGACCGCAGGCGCTCAATGGCATCCTTGCGCTTAGGATTGATGCTGGCGCCAAACAGAAGATTATCAAAACGCGCCGTTTCTCTGGCAACATAGCCATTAGGGACGTAGACTTGGGTCAGAGCTTTGTCCAGCACACCTTGGTCATTGACATACCCGTCCATGGCCAGGATTATTGCCTTACCGACCGTTTCAGAGGCAGCAATATTCCTGCTCAGTTTATCGAACAATACGCGGTCCCCTTGTCGTTTCAGTTCCTCTTCCGTAACGTCCATGGCCCACAGGTAGAATGGAAAGCGGAAACTGTTGCGCATGGCTTCGTTGATATAACATCCGCTGCCTCCGTAACCCAAACCGGCAACATGGACATGTATATCGATGATGGTTTTACCTGAACTGGGTTTAAGGCTGTCCAGTGCAGTGCTATGTATCACTGTATAAGCGCTTAGTGCGATAACGGTCAGGAGCAGTAGTGCTAGGGTGCGTTTCATGTTATGAGTCAAAGGATTCAGGCTCGACATAAGGCCGTTCATTGGCAAGGGGCTTGTTCTCGGACGGGTTCCTAGATTTATGATCAGGTGAAAGAGGTTGCTACATGGTAGACTCGGTTTTCATCTGGTTCAACTCAACTTTTATTGGCATTCGCATACCGTGTAGATTGGGGTGATGGACGAACCCCGGCAAGAATAATATGCATGCCTGGCATGTCAACGATTGTTGGGCGAGGTGTTTCAGAGCCATGAGTCGCTGTGAACTTTTCAGGCGCAACATGGTCTTTCCCTAAGTTCAGTCCCCTGAAAAAACATTCTTAGCAATAAAAAAATGGAGTCTTTTAATGATCCGAGTTGAAGATTTAACCCGAACCTATGGCGATTTGATCGCGGTCGATCAGGTCTCGTTCGAGATTGGCCAGGGCGAGATTGTTGGATTGCTTGGCCATAACGGTGCGGGTAAGACAACCATCCTGAAGATACTGACCGGCTATCTGGAACCCACCAGCGGATCCGTTGAGATAGACGGTCTGGATATCAATGCTGAGCGCGAAGCCGTCCAGCGATGTATCGGCTATCTGCCGGAGAACGACCCCCTCTATCCCGAAATGACGGTGATAGATTATCTGGATTATGCTGCCTCTCTGCACGGTATCCCGGATGCTGATCGGATCGCTCGGATACGGGAGGCCATCGACAAAACGGAACTCTCAACCAAGGCGTCGGATATCATCGGGACCCTCTCCCGGGGTTACCGTCAGCGGGTGGGGGTGGCCCAGGCGATCTTGCACAGTCCCAGACTGCTTGTTCTCGATGAACCCACCAATGGACTGGATCCGACCCAGGTGCGGCATATGCGGGATCTAATCCGCTCCCTGGCGGCCCAGGCTACCATCATCATCTCCACCCATATTCTGCAAGAAGTTCAGCTTATCTGTGACCGGGTCATGATCATCCGCGATGGGCAAAAGGCGCTGGACGCCACCATGGACGAATTGCGAACTGACCGACGATTGCTGGTGGCCGTCGATGCGAGGCCGGAGCGGGCGCTCGATCTGTTTAGGGGGTTGGATGGGGTCGCCTCGGTAGAGGAATTGGAAGCGCGCGGGCCGGGTTACCGCTACGCCCTCGATCTGAATGAGCGGGATGAGCTGGGTGAGGCGGCGCCCTTGGTCGCCGGCCGGATAGCGGCGGAGGGTTTGAAACTCTATGCCCTACAGCCCGAGAGCCGTGATCTGGAAACCATCTTCGGCGAAATCTCAGCCCAGGAGGGGAGATAGTTAATATGAATAATCTACTTCGAATCGCGCGTAAGGAATTTACCGGTTTTTTCTCATCCCCCATCGCCTTTATCTTTCTCGGCGCCTTCCTGGCCGTCACCCTGTTTGTCTTTTTTTGGGTAGAGACCTTTTTCGCTCGCAATATTGCCGATGTGCGGCCCCTGTTCGAATGGATGCCGCTGCTGTTGATCTTCCTGGTAGCGGCCATCACCATGCGCATGTGGTCTGAAGAGCGGCGCGCCGGCACCCTGGAATTTCTGCTCACCGCGCCAGTCAAGAGTTACCAGTTGGTACTTGGTAAATTTCTCGCTTGTCTGGCGCTGTTAGCCGTGGCCTTGGCGTTGACCCTGCC
>JAAEPA010000042.1 GCA_024222475.1 Gammaproteobacteria bacterium
GGGTACATCCCCCAGCACACGGAGCGTCTGTTGGGCGATCCAGGCGGCGGTGCCACTGGTTTCCACGGCCATGCCCAAGGGGATCAGGCTGGCGAGCAAAAACACGGTCTGCCAACTGACGGATTTATAGGCCTCATCGATACTGAGTACGCCACTGAGGATCATCCCCAGAGCACCCACCAGCAGAGAAATGGAGAGTCGATAATCGGTAAATAAGACCATACCCAAGGCGATGGTCAGGAATATCAGGGAGGGCAGAATCTTGTGAGGACGAACGGTTTCATGCGGATAGTCGGTGACTACAGCAAAATTTGGATTCTGGGCCAGCTCATGTAGATCTATCCAGGCGCTGTGAACGACCAAGGTATCTCCTGCCTGGAAGGGGAGCCAGCGCACATTGTCTCTTAGCGTGTCCTCTTCTCGATATACCGCCAGCAAATTTGCACCATACCGTTTGCGTAGCTTAATATCCTGGGCGCTTTCACCGATGAGGTTCGAGCCCGGGGGAATGACCACAGCGGCGATTCCTGAATTGGTAGGGGTCAAGGTATCGACGAAGGCCTCCAGCTCCCGCCGAATATGCAATCCGTATTTTTGCGCGAACTGCTCAGCCTCCTGCGCATTGCACATGATGGCCAGCACCGAGCCGACCCATATGGACTCATCTTGAGATGGGGCGATGATGATCTCATTACCATTGCGCAGGCCAAGCACGAAGGGTTTGTTCTCCTTGCCCTCCGCATGACCAACAGTCGAGCCGGCCAGCGGACTATCCAAGGGAATATGTGTTTCATAGATTTCCCCCTCGATGCCGTAGACCTTTTTGAAAAATCGCGCCGTCGTACCCGCCGAACTGGCCGCACCGTCTCGAGTGGGTAAGATCAGGCGTCCGAAGACGATGAAATAGAGGATGCCAACCAGTACCAGCACCAAACCCACGGGGGTGACGGCGAACAGGCCAAAGGTCTTCATGACATCGACGCCCTCGGGCAGGTTTGCATTGGAGGTGATAATCAGGTCATTGAGCAGAATCAATGGGCTCGAACCCACCATGGTCACGGTACCTCCCAGAATGGCGCAGAACCCCATGGGCATGAGCAGGCGCGATAAGGGTATATTGGTGCGGATCGATAGCCGGCTGACGACGGGGAGAAACAGCGCAGCCGCTCCCACGTTTTGCATGAAACTGGAGATAATGCCTACGGTGCCGGCGATGATCGGTGAGATGCGTGCCTCCGTTTGACCCCCGAACTTGACGATGAGGCCGGCCACGCGGGTCATGATGCCGGTTTTATCCAGGCCCGCGCCGATAATCATTACCGCGATGATCGATATCACCGCATTACTGGCAAATCCGTCAAACAGGTGATTGCCCGGCACCAAGCCGACTAGGCCTAACACCACCATAATGAGTATAGCCGCCACATCGACCCGGACCAGCTCGGAAACGAATAAGAATATTGTAAACCCCAGAATGAGTAATATGGTCCCTATCTCCGGGGTGAATACAATGGGCTCAGACATGATCTCCTCCCAGTGTAAAATCGTTTTTTTAGTTCTTAACCGTTCACGACATACACGGAAATACCGTCATTCCGGCATGGAAGCCGGGATCCAGCACCAGGGAGAGGCAGCCATATGACTAGCGAACGGTTAAGATTACCCTCCATGGTATCTGGATTCCGGCAATCCATGCCGGAATGACGATACCTGTGAACGGTTACTTTAATTCTTATGCACACATAACAAGTGTGTATCAATGATCGCACATTAGGCCGGCAGACGAAACAAATTGGCCATCCGACGCTGTTAGGAATGCTACCGAAATAACTTCCCTATCTGACTTGCCTTATCGTCCGTCTTCGGCGTTACGCCAACAGTGACATAGCGCGGCTATGCGCCTGTTGCCGCGCCTTGAATACGAACGATCATGCGGCGCCAGTTAGGAAAGTTATTTAATTCGCATTCCTTACGAATTACCACCCTGCCTGATAGCGGGTATGATAGCGGGCATGGAGCTGGTCCCTGCGAGCCGGAGGCAGACCGGTATCGGGCAGGGGTCCCACAGTCTCGCCGCCCTTAGTGAACAGATCCATATCCTTGGCCCAACCGTTATTCTCAAGCACGAAATACCGTGTCCAACCCTGCGGTGGGGGATTCTCGGGTGCGGCAAACTCCAGATGAAGCTCCTCTCCGGGACCGATGATGGCCAACGCATCATCCACCCTGCTGACCAACTCATACACGGAACCCAGACGACTGTAGTACCCCGCCAGGTAGCGGGTGTCCCAGAATGGGCTGCGTTGTGCATAGTCATAGCCAGGACGGTGTTGGGCGGCAGTGCTGCGCAGGGCAAATCCCGTCTTGGCCTGGTTCGCCTTTAGCAAAGACAATTCATGACGCCGATACTCCGGTTGTTTTTCAGTCAAGGCGATCGCTATTCGGTCCCAATAGATCTCCATGTTACTGCGCAGCCGCAACCGGGTAGTGCCCGACGGCAGATTAGGCAGGGGTACGGACATACGCCTCGGCATGCCGGCCGGGTAACCGAACTGTTCCAGGACCCGATACCAGCGCCCCTCACGGTCCTGGGCCTCCAGGCTAGGGGCCTGAAAATCGGCGCCGGCCTGCCAGGCGGCAAACATGGTCTGCGAATAAGGATATTCCACCCAACCGTCAGCGATCAGTAGGGGTGAGCCTGATTCAGCATCCAGGGGTTGGGGAAAGGTCAAGGTTAGGATATGTTCAGCTTCAAGGCGGCCAATGAAACGCCGATCGAGCTCTCCAACGGGCGCGGCGACACCATCGGTGAGCAATATCGAACTCGTGACCTCTACCGCGCGTTCGTTCACGGCATGTCCGGGAAGCATCTCTTTACGGTAAAACCGCGCCTCGCCGGTCGGTTGAGGCCCCAAGATCCCCATACGTTCATCCAGCACCATCCGCCAGCCGGGGGGCAAATCGTAGCTCAGCAGGCGCACCTTATCCAGATAGGCCACTTCTTCCATGGGTTCGGTAATCTTCAAGACATAGCGACCCTGCTTTGCTTGTAACAAGCCAGGTTCGAAAAGAAAATTCTCCCAGGGCCTGGGGGTAGCGTACTCCCCAGGTCCGATGGCATAACCGATACCACCAACCCCCAGCAGGTCACTCACGAAGGTATGCTTTTGACCGTCCCAGGCGAACAGCACCGGACAACTGGAAAGCTGCCGTTGAGTCTCGGCGATGATATGAACCCTTCCTGCCGGTAGATCCAGTTCGCTCTGAAATACCCCGTCCGACCAATCTATGGCAATAAAATCGGCCTGCGTGGCCCCACCCAGCCCGATGAGCAGGGGCTGAAGACCCTGACCCGGTCCCGAATGCCGACGATAACCATGCATGATCGACCAATGCGAATCCCGGCGTACCGCGACCCGTGCACCGATCCCAGAGGCATTGGAGCGCATGGACTGGGCCCTGTCCTCCTTGCCAGTCAGACCCAGGGCCAGAAAGGAATGGCGCCCAGGACCTGGCGGCCAGACAGACAATCCGCCATGTTGGTCCAGGGCCAATACCGCAGGACCCAAGGAGGGATCAAACCCTACCGGAATGGCGCCGAGCAGCGTCGTCCCGGCGGGTAATGTCGCCTGGAAAATCGAGGCCTCACCACTTACCACCTGCCAACCACCAGCGGTAGTAATCATTAGATCCAGGATACCATCACCATCCACATCGACAGCCGCCAACTGCGCCCATCCCTGTGGAGTCGCCTCGGTCTGAAAGAGTTTCTGCGACCGATATTCTCCACCTCCATCTACCTGCCAGCGATACAATACCCCCTGCGGCGTCAAGGTATAGAGTTCGGGGTTCCCATCGGCATCGACATCGGCCGCGATCGCCGTCAGCGCCGGGGTATAACGAAACCGGTCGAAACCCGGCGCGGCATGATAGGCCCAGAGCCGGTCATTGAGATAGACCTCATGCGCGGTCTGGACGTTGATCACCACCAGATCCACATCCCGGTCACTGTCCAGATCCACCGGCACGACCGAACGCGAGGCCTTGCCATCCCCACCGATACCCCGCTCTATCGCCAACGGACGGAAGCTGCCGTCCAGATTATTATTCAACAATTCGTTGGAACCATCCGTATTGACTAGAAACAGATCCAAGTCTCCGTCGTGATCCGCATCGATAAAGATTGCGTCTACGGTATTGAGATCGCCACCGCTGGTTTGTGTTGTCTCAGTCACGTCCTCCCATTGTCCACGACTCGGCTGACGCCATAACTGATTGGGTCCCTGGCGAGCCAGATAGGCATCGACCAAGCCATCATTATCGAAGTCACCCCAAAGGGCGGCATTGACTCCTTCGATTCGGGACAGGGGATGGTTCAGATCGGGAATGAAGTCATTGCCCTCTGCGGCCAGGAGCAGCAGATTATGCCCATCTTCACCCTTCAGTATGCCGCTCACAAACAGGTCCAGTCTGCCGTCACTCTGAATATCGACTGCGGTGATGCTCACCGGCCCCTGGGCACCACGACGTTGCAGCGACAGTGGCTGTTCCGATCTTATCTTCAAAGGTGCTACAGGTGAAAATACCTCGCCCGACACTAGTTTAATAGACTCAGGTTCCGGAGCATCAACCACCAGAGCCTCGGCCTTGGGCCCCATTCGGGTATATTTGAATTCTGCCAGATGAGCCCTGGGGTTATTAGCCAGGCGCTGGTAATCCTTGATTAAGCCGCGCGCCTCCTGGGTGCGTTTGAGGCGCTGCAGAGATTGAAAGGCCCCGTAATAGGCGCTGCGCAGATAGGGATCCAACCCCAGAACCTGGCGGTACCAATTCAAGGCCTGCTCATGCTCGGATCGCTGCGCCAAACACTGGGCCAGATAGTATGCCGCATAAGGATCATTTGGATCGGCCTCAGTCACCCGCCTGAAATGAACCAGGGCCTCATCCGGCGTTGCGAGATAAAGCCGCAGCAAACCGGCGACATAATGGGCCCGAAGATGGGTGGGATCGACCTTCAGCACCCCATCGACAATAACCAGTGCCGCCTCCTCATCACCTTCCTGCTGCCGGTTCAATAGGGCGATGGCCAGATTGACCTTGACGTCGAGCCAGTTTGGATGCACTTGGACCAATTCGAAAAATAGCTTTCCGGCGGCATCGTATTCAAAGCGACCCATCAATCCCACCGCCCGGTTATTGGTCGTAATAGATGCCGCATCCGGAGTAAAACCTTGGACCGAGGATTTCGTCAAGGACTGATCTTCAGAGGGATCGGAACAGGCCGTGACGATCAGTAAGATTACGGTCCTTGCCAAGAGACGTGATAGGCTCATTTTTTATCTTTATTAACACAGGATACATCAAAAATCGGAAGCTTTTACCTTGCTAGAGCCATTGAGGGCCTTTGATCTCTAAGGGCCATAGAGTCTGAGTATACTGCCTCCTTACCCTCCAGTTAAACAAAGGGAAGTGTACGAACTGCTCAATTGGAAATGATTTGATCCAGTAAATGTTAAACCTGTTTGATGCTGATGCAAATCGCGATATAGCTCAGCAGAGTATCGCGAGGTAATCTGTACGAAGTCGAGAAATCAATAGGGGAGGCCAAGGTGAATTCAGCAGAATGGTGTTATATCTCGCGATCCAATAAATATTGGATTTGAGACGTGACCCCATTTTTCGGACCCCATTTTTCGCGCTTAAATTTGGCTGCCAGGTATAACGGACTTGATGAACCTCAAAGAAGCCCCGACTCAGTGCGTCCCTTGAAACCCTTTGGTCGAGTAAGCAAGGGGAGCTTCCCCCCAAGCTTCTCACAGAACCGTACGTGAATCTCTCAATTCATACGGCTCTTATCATTCAGTCAAGCACGTAGCAGACTCCAATGTACAAAGTAATTTGGCATAGCACTTTTTATACGCTTCAACCAATTACTTGCCTTCTTGAAGTTACTACCCTGCTTCTTGTATTTCCTGATCACCCATCGATAAATCAGACTATCTAGATGGTGTACTAGAAAGAGTAACTCAGACTGGAAGAATGCACCGTAGTATTCAATCCAGCCGCGCACGACTGGATTCAACTTATTTGCGAGCTCCTTCAACGATAGATCACTCCTTTTGTGTAAACACCACTGTCTTATTTCTGAAAATATTTCTTTCTTCGATTTTGGGGCAATTGCTGGAGAGAAGTTAACAAAATACTGGCCATACCTGTTGCGCGACAGCCTTGGTTGAAAACAGAAACCCAAAAAGTCAAAACTATGGAGTTCATAATCATCAGTACGATTGGCGTCCTGACAGTAGACGATCTTTGTCTTCTCAGGATGTAGCTCCAATCCACACTGTTCCATTCTTTTGGCTATTTCAGATCTCAGTTCTACAGCTTCCGCTTCCGTGTCACAATGTACAACCGCATCATCAGCGTACCGTTCAAATGGATTCGATGGATGGTTACTCTGCATCCAGTGATCGAATGCATAGTGTAGAAACAGGTTGGCTAGCAACGGACTGATTACACCACCCTGGGGAGTTCCCATGGTACGCTCTTCAATCCCTCCATCCATTAGCTGAACGGGTGCCTTCAACCATCTCTCCACATAGAGCACTACCCACCTATCCTCGGTATGCTTTCTAACTGCTCTCATCATCAGGTCATGCGGTATGGTGTCAAAGAACCCTTTGATGTCCATGTCCACTACCCAATCATGCTTCCAACAACGCTTCCGAGCTAGCGTGACCGCTTGCTTGGCTGACCGTTTTGGTCGATAGCCAAAAGAGTCAGTATGGAATATTGCTTCCAGTTCCGGCTCTAGCTGGCTTTTAACCACCATCTGGGCAATTCGATCTGCAACCGTTGGGATTCCCAACGCTCGCATCTTTCCGTTACCCTTGGGTATCTCCACCCGTAATACAGGCGGTGGAAAGTAGCTTCCTGATGACATCCGGTTCCATATCTTATACAGGTTATTTTTCAGATCTTCCTCGAATATTGCTATCGATTGATGATCCACTCCGGCTGCACCTTGATTACTTTTTACCTTCAGATAACTGTCCCAAACAGCTTGCTTGGAAATATCAAATGACTTCATCTTACTTAATGAGTTCCTCCGGACAATTGTCCGTTGTCAAATCAGTAAAACAGAATGATTTGCCCCCTTCACTCCAGCCCTATTACAGAGCTTTCATCACTACTACGAGACAATCCGTCCCTGTGCTCTGTATTGGGTACTCTTCCTCTTTTAAAGTTTCTCCCCTTAACACCAGAACGACAGGTTCCCACGTTCCATATATAAGCCTGTACCAAATTCGTGCCATCTCTGTACCGGTCACCACATGGTCAGTAGTCGGATATCCACCATGCCTATCCTGAGAACGCCCAAGATCCTCAGTTTTGACGACATCAATCGGTTTTTCGATACCTCATCAATGGTTCACTTGCGTTCACCTCTTTAGTACTCACCTGACACTTTAACAATGCCTTTTCTCAATCGCTCACTACCATGACTCTTTATCACAGCAGCATTGAGTGGTTTGAAACCCGCTTCCGAAAGCCGATTTCGAAGGGCCTACCTTCATCTTATCTATAGCTCCAGATCCTTATGGATCTGTTCGTGGCACACTTGGACGAAGCCGCTACGCGGCAGAATTGCTCAATAGTGAATTAGCCTAAGCATCAGCTTCAAAACGAAGGCATTTCCGCATCTTGCACTTATTAGCTAGTGAACCTGTTGCTTTCACACGGTTAGTGGTCCAAACTTGCACATTGGAGAATGCATCGCTGGGTTGGTTCGCAATCCACTGTTTTCATTGTAACCTCACGCACCAGTCCCGGCCCAAAAAAGATATTTTCTATATATAAGGTGTGAATCCCCAACACGGGCTTGTCCAA
>JAAEPA010000043.1 GCA_024222475.1 Gammaproteobacteria bacterium
GGCTCTCTAACGCCTCGGCCATCTCCCCGGCTGTTTGGTAGCGATCGTTCGGGTTTTTGCTCAGGGCCTTGAGGATGATCTCCTTGATCGCCGGTGATACGTTGCCCTCATCAATCAGCAGAGGTGTGGGTTCATTACCGGTCACCATCTCGTACAGAATCACACCCAGAGCGTAAATATCACTGCGGGTATCGCCGCGCCGGCCCTGGACCTGTTCCGGAGCCATATAGGCCGGCGTGCCTAACCTGGCTCCGGTAGCGGTTTGATGGGCCATATTCGCCAGGTGAGCAATGCCAAAGTCGGTCAGCATGACCCGTTTATCTTCGGCAAACATAATATTATCGGGTTTCAGGTCGTGATGGACCACCTCTTTGGCGTGGGCATAGTCAATGGCCGCCGCCAACTCCTCAAAGATTTTGCTTGCTTCAACCAGGCTGAATTTCCAGCTTTTGGTCCGGCGTCGCTCTAACTTCTTGGCCAGGGTATCTCCATCAACCAGCTCCATGACCATATAGTATTTATCTCGATCAAACCCATAATCATGCACCCGCACAATGTTTGGATGCTTTAGTTTTGCCACGGTAATGGCCTCGTTATAGAAGCGATCAACAAAGGCTTCATTCTGGCTCAGATGGTGATGCAGCACCTTGATGGCCACAAAGCGGGCCAGTTTAGAATCGTAAGCCCGGTAAACCTGGGCCATTCCGCCCAGCCCCATGCGGGTAGCCAGCCGGTAGGGTCCCATCTCTTGATTCACGGGCTCAGTGGCCAACTCCTCCTCCAGATGCTCAATTTCGGCTTCAAGGTCCTCGATCTCTATTAAGACATCGGGGGGGGTGTCCATCCCTCTAAGCGCCTCTTTTTCTCTCAGTTTTTGCAGGCGACGTTGCTTTATCGCAATTAATTTTTGAATCTCTTCTTTGGGTGACATATAAATCTCCTGATGAACGGATTGGCCCGGCTGCAAGGCTTCATCCAGCGCCTCAGCCAGGGCCGCGCCGGTGGGGTAGCGATCCTCAGCTTCTTTAGCCAGGGCCTTGAGGATAACGGCTTCCAGAGCGGGACTGAGGTCGGGATTAGTTTCTCGGGGGGGTGGGGGCGGCATTTCTATGTGCATGCGGGCGA
>JAAEPA010000044.1 GCA_024222475.1 Gammaproteobacteria bacterium
GCTTAACGCCGGGGACGTTGAAGAATCGGATGGCGGCGTTGCGCTGGTTGGCGCAGAAGATGGGTCGGCCCAGCATCATCTCTGGGAGTAATCGGCATTACGATATCCCGGACCGGCAGTACGTGACCAATGAGCAAAAGGCGAAGCAACTCGATAGTGACAAGCTGGCGAAGGTCGGGGATGCGCATGTGCGCATGAGTTTGGAACTGGAGCGCGTGTTCGGGCTGCGGCGCGAGGAGTCGATGAAGATCCGGCCGAGTTATGCTGATCGCGGGGAGCGTCTGGTACTGGGGTTTGAAGCCCAATGGAACGAAAACCTACGTTAAGCAGAATAATGGGCTGTCCGGAAACCCCAAAACTTAGAATGTTGCCGGACGTTGTTTTTCGGAGCGGGTTTTCTTGTTGGAAATCCCGTGAAAAGCACATCTGTGGTGTGCCATAAGAAAAACCCTCGTTTTCCGAACACGTAATATTTTGTACTGCGAACTCAACAACTTAGTTTCTTAGCGCGGTTTTTCGTTCCAGTGGGCTTCAAACCCCGATTGTTGCAAAGGGGTACGACGCAAAAACGGGAACCCTCCCCTGCCCTACCACCCCGCGCCTCGTCTTTTCGGATTTGCCTTCTATCAGGTGCGGGGAAAAACCTCTTTACACCCCTTGGTATTTGAGTGATCTTGTATTTGTGTAAATACACATCCACTCAAATACAAGGAAACGCAATAATGCCGATTATTTCAATACTCAATCCCAAGGGCGGCAGCGGCAAGACCACATTGAGCACAAACCTTGCTCGCTCATTGCATGAGCGCGGCTTGTCTGTGCTCATTGTGGACAGTGACCCGCAGGGAAGTGCCCGCGACTGGCACGCAGCCGCCGAGGACAACCCTTTGCCGCTTGTCGCACTGGATCGCCCCAACAACATGAAAACCCTTTCAAGTATTGCAGCTTCTTATGATTACGTGATTATTGACGGAGCCGCAAAGCTTGAAGACATGATAGCCGCCGCTATCAAGGTCGCTGATATTGTCCTGATACCTGTCCAGCCCAGCCCATACGATATATGGGCGGTTTCCGATCTTGTGGACTTCATCAAGGCCCGTCAGGAAGTCACAGATGGAAAGCCTCAAGCATCCTTTGTTATTGCTCGTGCCATCAAGAGGACCAAGCTAGGGCGGGAAACTCTTGAAGCTTTGGAAGAATACGGCTTACCTGTTTTTGAACATGGAACCATGCAACGGCAAATTTACCCGCAGACCGCCGCCGACGGGTTGAGCGTTTTTGATTCGAGAAACGCGGAAGCCATCGCGGAAATATCCGCCTTTACTGATGAATTACTCAAATTCTCAATTACTCAAACACAGGAGGGCGCGGATCATGGCACTATCAGCAAAACGGCCTAGTAAGGGCAAAGACCTCAAAACCAAGCTTTTGCAGGATGTCACAGAAACAGGCGGGAAAACGAAAAGGCTTAATGCGGATATAGAACAAAACCTATATAGACGCATCAAGGCCCGCGCCCTTGAAGAAGATCGGAGCGTGTCAGCAATTACCCGCCAGCTATGGGTTGAGTATTTAAGTAAATGAGTAATTACCCTTTTGTGTAATTACTCATTTACTGTATAGAGGGCTTTTGCTTGCAAAAGCCTATGAACGCTGCTGGATAGCCTTTTCCCGGTTTGGGCTTATCCTTGGCCCATTCCCGCCATTCTCTTTCCAGAGCGTAAATGTCATGGCCCGGTGCGGCGGTCTTGGCCTTTTCAAGGACCCACGGTTCAAAAAGCGGGATGGTGTCTGTATTTTTCGCCTTTCTTGACCGGCGGTTTTTGAACACCAAAACATTATCATTTAGGTACAAACCGTAATCAGGGAAGTGCTTATCTTTGCGGTCTGTATCTGTGATTTTTTTTATTAGTTGTTTGAATCTGTCCTTGTGGGATTTTGATCCGACTTTCTTTTTGAGCTTATCCAGCCCTATGGCGAATTCCGATTGTTCGCCGCAATGTTTGCGCCCGATCTCATAGAGCCGCCTTTCAATCGGTTTGCGAAGCCGGAAATAATTGCGGTTGATGCTCAGGAGCTCATCAGCCAGTAGCGCATTAAAAAACCAGTCAGACAGCTTTATTTCCAGAGCGATCAGACGACCATCCCAACCGTTTCGCCGCACAGCTTCCCATGAATCAATGAGGCCGAACCCTTCCGTGATAATCTGATCGTTTGTTTTTATATTTGTGTTGATTGTGGTCCCGCGAAGGCGGTTTAAAGCGTTCTCTAGGCGTTTGTATTCTATTCCTCCTGTGGCCCTGTTCGTGGACACCATCAAATCAAGAGCAGTAAGACGCACGCGCTGTTTGACTTCCTGACCCTCTTTCATGGCGGCGCGAAGGTATGAAACCACATACAGCAAAATGTCTTTGTCGTGGATTGTGGCAAGCCCCAAGCCGGAAGGGATGATTTTAACCGTGTTGCCGTTATGCTTATATTCCAGTGTTCGCATATCCGGCTTGGTGGACAGCGAAAATATGGGGTGCTCCATGCTGGCGCGGTCATCCCGAAACCCCGGCAAGGTGTCGAAAATATCACAGACAAAAAAATCTTTATTCGGGTGCCGGATCGGTAAGAGCGGCTCAGGCATGATTTCCTCTTTCGTGGTATCAGGAACCGGAGCCTAACACCCTTTCGTTATATCAGGTAGCCTTTCGTTATATCAGGTAGTTTCGGATGTGGATAAGGCACTTTTAACGTTTCGTTACTTTGGGTAGGAAAGTTCGTTACTTTGGGTAGGAAAGTTCGTTACTTTGGGTAGATGGATGGCCGGTAAGCCTTGTGGGGTAAGGGTTTCCGGCCATCCTATAACACTACACTATAACTTTTTTATAACAACACCAGAACGCGGCGCGTTGTGGCTTGTGGAAAACCCCACATTTGCAGTTTCAAGAACCTATGAAGTTTTCATCCTTATTTGGCTGGCAACAGGGTAACTGCGTTCCGGAAGCCATCAAGGGCTTTCGCGGCATAAACAGGTTTCCCCCCAAAGGGTCCCCCCTATTTATTCCACGCTCCCTTGACACCTCCCTACACTCCATTATTTGGTCTGCAAGCCAAAAAGCATTCTTCCCACTGGCAAGAGCCAGTGCTGAAGGGCAAAAAAAGAAAAGGGCTTTTCAAGGGGGGAGGGGAGGGTGGTATCGAGCCTTAAAGCTCCCCTTGATTATGACATGTCATTGTGTGATCGTATTTACGTAAATACGCTACATATTTAAAGGGGTTTGCTATGGGTCGAGCGGGTATTTCTAAAAAACAGGTGTTCGAGGCTGCCGGGGCGCTGACAGACGAAGGGGTAAGCGCAACGGTGCAGGCTGTGCGCCAGCGTATCGGTTCCGGTTCGTTTTCCACCATCAGCGCTCATCTGGCCGACTGGAAGGCCGAGCATGCCGGGCAGGTTCCGGCCAATATCCCCGATATGCCGGAAAAGGTCACGCTTGCCTTTGCGCAGGTTTGGGCCGTAGCGGGGAGTGTTCGGGATACGTGTAATTTGTTGTCACTTCGCAAGAGTCGCCAGGAGTTATGCGGCAATCTGAATCGGCATCGGTCTCAACGGCTCGGGTATGTCCTCATTCAGAATATACCGTCCAAATCGGAGAATATGCCGACGCATGTACGGACTTAATCGGCTAATGAGTTCCGGCGTTACCATGTAGCCTTCCGCGATCATCCCGTTGATCACGGCCGTCAGGTCTACAACATTCTGGAGCATAATGGCGTTGGCGACAAGACTCGTGTACTTGACCCTTTTCGTCTGTTCCACCGGATCCCCGCTTTTGATGACTGGTCCGCCGAACGTGATCCAATCCAAAAAATCGTTGAAAGATTCGATCTTCGTAGTTTCCGCCCGAATGTCGTGCCGCAGTTTCGGTTTGGAGACATACCGCAGCAGAAACAGCGTCCTCTGTACCCGTCCCAGTTCCCGGAATGCCCGGTAGAGCGTATTGCTCTTGTTGTTTACCCCCAGCCGTTTAAGCAACATGGAGGGTGGTACCCGGCCTGCTTGGATCGAAAGGATGACCCGCATCATGTCAAAGTAATGCGTCTCGATCAGCTTCCAGTCGATGGCTTCGGAAAAGAGTTCGTCGATATGTTTGTGGACGGTGTCTTTGTCCGGTCGGTAAAAGACCACGTCGTTCCAGTTGCGCATCCTCGGCAAAAGCTTGATGCCGAGGAGGAATGCCAAACTGAAGACGGTTTCCGATTGGCCGTGCGTATCCGCGTGCAGAGTATCGGGTTTCAGTCCGTCCGGAAGGTCGCTTAAGAACGCGTCCAGGATATAGACCCCTTCCCAAACCCCGCAGGAGATGAAGTTGCAGAAGAGGGCGATGTACTGATTCGAAATATGATGATAGGCGATCTTCCCGTATTTGTCGTAGCGGACATGGCGCGATCCGAGGAGATTGTTTTCCCGCAATTCGACAAGAGTGCCGTCAGCGATCATCGCCTTCCCGTCGCCCCAATACCGAGTGACCCCGAAGCGGATGAATTCGGAAACGATGTCGTTCCTGCCCTCGTCCAATTTCTCGGACGTGACGTGCTGGGCGTTTATCCGCCGCATCGTGTGCCGATTGAGGCCCTCCCCGATATGGCTGGCCGTCTGGCTCGCTCCCAGGTTGCAGCCGTAGCCGAAAGTGCCAATGACATACTGCTTTTCCGCTTCCGTCAGCTTTGGATCCGAACCCGACGGCGGGCCGAAGTGCCGGGTAAAGCCGGTCCAGTGCCGGACGTTTTTGAGGATATCGAGCAGATGGCGCTGCGGCATCCTTGCCTGCACTTCCCTCTCGAAGGCTTTGAGTCCTTCCGGAAGGGGCGTCTTGTTCTGTTTTTTGAGATGGGGCTTGCCGTCTTTGCCGATAGTCAGTTCGGCGTTCTCCGGAAAACCGGCGTCGACTTCTTGGGAGAGATTGGTCAGCTCCTGCTTGAGCGAGTCCGTGAACGCCCTGCCGTCTGTTGGCAGTCCGACGGCCTCGCAGTACTCCGGCAGGCGCTTGAGACATTCTTCCCGGGAAAGCAGTTGGCACCGGTAATCGGGATACTCCTCCGATCCTTCCACATAGAAATCGAGGCGGCTCAGGGCTTTGGCAAGATGGATAAACACGCAGACTTCCAACGCCCTGCGGTCGAGGACTGTTTCCTCTTCCTTCTCCGTCTCCACGAACGCTTGCCAGCGTCGGCCAGCAAAGCTGAGATCGACTTCATAAGGTAATATCTCCCGTTTGGCATTCCGATGTTCCTGAACGAATTTCAGCGCATCCAGCAGGGTGTCGTTTTCTGTAACGGAACCGATCTGCAAGAGATCGAGCAGACGGAAGAGGACGGCGCGATGATTGACGTGCACCGGCCACAACAGTGGCCGGTGGTTGTTCCCGTGATAGGCCGCGACCGCTTCATATTGCTCTCGCAATGCTTCGGCCCCTCCCTCGTCGGCAAGCGTCCGGCGGACGCTGCTTCCGAAATCGGCATCGGACTGCCCTTCCCGGTTTGCCTCGCATAGCACCTTTTCGAACGTCGCCAGGAGCGTCTCTTCCAGTGCTCGATGCTGATCCCGAAGCAGGGCCAGCTTCTGTCGCGCCGCGTTCACCGTTCTCCGCATCCGCTGGAGAAATATCTCGACAAGTCCATCTCTGGCGCCGCACTGGGCGTGATGGAGCAGGCAGAGAAGGAGGGCGTGCCGTTTGCCTTTCTGGCGGATGTCCCGCATATCGCCGATTTCCAACGCTCTGGCTTCGGCGGCGAACAGCCGGACTTTGGTATGGGGGATATCTTCCAGGAACAGCTTTGGGTCAAGGATGTCATCCAGCCGTTCCAGGTGAGCGGCCCATTCCCGGACGTACTTCAGCTTGAGCGGCCCCGGTGTCTTCTTGAGCAGGGTGAAGCCGGTCACTTGCTCGTCAGCCGGAACGGTGAGCAACGCGTCCAGAGCGCTTTTCTGCTCTTCATTCAGATTACCGGTCATCCGGGCATACATCCCCTCATGGACCTGCTGGCGGATATTGCCGCCGAGCCGGTCAAGCGTGCTGTAGGCGGGAAGCTCGATGCCGGCTTTGACCAGGTCCTCGACGGCCGCGTTAATAAGATCCGCCGGATCGCTCATCGTTTCGGCGGCCTTCTGGATCGTCTGTTCGACGCGCTGCCGATCTCCGGAACCGTAGAGCTTGCCGCCGAGAAAATCCCGAATGGCGGCGCGGTACCGGTGCAAGGTCGTTCTCAGGCTTGTTTCGCTGATGGGGCGGATTTGGTCGGAAAAGCCGAGTTGTCCGGAAAGATGCTTCACGATCTGTCTGGGCACTTCTTTCAGGGAAGGAAAATACCCGAGTTGCTGCCGGGTCTTGAGCAGAATGGCCAGCGTCAGGCGCTGTCGACCTCCATTAGCGTTCGTATCGACGAAGCGCCGTTCCTGCTTCGTCAGTTCGTAGCGGGCGCGAAGTTCCTCAGTGCTCATCCTCTTTCCGAGGCGCGGATAGGCGGTGCGTTCGATCGAGGCCATATGGTCGAAAAACAGAAAGGAGAGCGGGAGTGAAAAAAACCGGCGGCAATCATGCTTCCGGCAAGTGTCCGAAAAGGGGTCTGCCGAGAGGGTCCGAAAATCCTTGTATTTCCAAGGCGAAAAGGGGTATAAAATAAAGGCCAGGAAGGTTAACGTTTCCGGACGAGTATGACAAGCCAAAATACCCGCAGGAATTCCCGCGACCAAATGAACAGCGCTGTCCGAACATTCCTCTATCTGCGGGTCTCCACCGCTGACCAGAAGCCAGATCTGCAATATGACGGCCTCCGGAGCTACGCCGAACGGGCGGGGTTTATCATCGTCGGGGAATACCTCGACACGGCGGTATCCGGACGCAAGCAGGGTCGGCCACAGCTGGACGCCCTCATGAAGGCCGCCCGAAACTACGAATGTGACTGCGTCCTCGTGTGGAAATTCGACCGCTTCGCCCGCAGCACACGGCACCTCCTAACTGCCCTGGAGGAATTCGACCACTTCGGAATCCGCTTCATCAGCGTGCAGGATCAGGTGGATACGAGCAGTCCCATGGGCAAGGCGATGTTCACCATCATCGGAGCGATGGCGGAATTGGAATCATCCCTCATCAGCGAGCGGGTCACGGCGGGCATGGCGGCGGCGAAATCACGGGGAAAGCATGTGGGACGCCCTCGCACGTCGGCGCATTTCGTTGACCGTATCGAAACGCTGGCGCGGACGACGGACCTGAGCGTGCGTCAGATATACAAAGAGTTGAAAGGGAATGTCGGTCGTGGGGTGGTTGGGGAAATCGTCAAAAGAATGCGGAAGAAAGAGGCGCCGCTGAGTCAATAATTCTTTATATCGGGTTTTTTGAGTTTTGAAATCGCCGCATAACTCCTGGCGATTATTGCGAAGTGACAACAAATTACACGTATCCCGAACACTCCCCAAGAAGGGTATACGTATCTTGTCCACCCTAGACCACATAGCCAACAATTACCAGGAGCGATGTTATTTAGCCTGTAGATAC
>JAAEPA010000045.1 GCA_024222475.1 Gammaproteobacteria bacterium
CTAGGAGCCTGTCGGACTTAGGACGATCTACTGCGGAAAAGCCGGATTTGGACAGATTTTTCGATCCTTTTCGTTACACGCTACGGCTATTCGCCTCAAACGATCGAAAAATTCGTCTCAAACCGTCTTTCCCTCGCTACGATCACCTAAGTCCGACAGACTCCTAGACGACGTATTTCTGCGGATGTCCCTGCAATTCGACACCTATCGATCAACATCGCAAACTATGGCTCGCCGTTTTCTTCCTGCTTAGAAATACTGACGAAATAAGTAGTGCCGGATGATTGTTCATCTTCGAAGGCGAAACAACAGCGTCAATAAACTTGCAACACAACTTTGTCGAATGGATCTTCCCTCGCCTCGTTAGATCCTGCCTTGACAACCGCATCGACGACATCGCGGGTCAGATGGGAGGAAAATAAACGGATGAAGTCGTAATGATAGCCTCTCAGGAACATCCCCCGGCGAAAGCCGATCTTGGTGGTACTTGGTTCGAACAGGTGGCTGGCATCGATGGCACACAGGTCGGTATCGATCCGCGAGTCATAGGCCATTTTTGCGACGATACCCACCCCGAGGCCTAGCCTGACATAGGTCTTGATCACATCGGCGTCGGTGGCTGTGAAAACCACATTGGCCGTTAAATTTTTACTCTTGAAGGCCATATCCAGATTTGAGCGTCCGGTCAATCCGAAGACATAGGTGAGAATGGGGTACTGCACCACGCTATCGAGTGTGGGTGTTTCCATTTCCATCAAAGGATGTCCGCAGGGAGTAATAATGGCTCGGTTCCAGTGATAACAGGGCATCATCACCAAGTCTTCAAAATACTCCATGGCCTCAGTGGCGATCGCGAAATCTACCACACCGCTGGCAGCCATTTCTGAGATTTGCTCTGGGTTTCCCTGATGCATTTCCAACCCAACACCACTGTAATTCTGGCGAAAGGCCCGTATCACGGGTGGCAATACGTAGCGTGCCTGAGTGTGGGTAGTGGCTATGGACAAACTACCGCTTTGAGGATTACTGAACTCACAGGCAAGTTGACGAATGCTCTCGATGGTGACCAGGGCACATTCCGCCCGATCAATAATGGCCCGACCCGCTGTGGTGATATCCGTCAGCTGCTTACCAGAGCGCTCAAATAACTGCACCCCCAATTCGTCTTCCAGTAATCGAATCTGTTTGCTGATGCCGGGCTGAGAGGTATAAAGCCTCCCAGCGGCAGCGGTT
Organism: Gammaproteobacteria bacterium; assembly: GCA_024222475.1. Classification (GTDB taxonomy): domain Bacteria; phylum Pseudomonadota; class Gammaproteobacteria; order JAAEPA01; family JAAEPA01; genus JAAEPA01. The sequence goes on from JAAEPA010000045.1 coordinate 1,234, forward strand.
ACATTGAGATTGTTCTTTACGATCGCGCATAGATAGCGCAGCTGCTGTAACTTCATATCTCACCTTTCGCATCTCGGATTACCTGGCTCAGACACGCTGCCTGGTCAATTAGCCCCTAAAAATTATTACAAAGCAGATGCTGTGCATTGCAGTTCGACCCTACCCAGCCGCGGGTCCCGTGGGCATATAACCATTAATTATATATATAGGTCCACAAATTATTTTTAAGGTCTTTGTCTACCGGCTATAGTTACAAAGGATAGACACTCACGCGGAGATAAGGGCAATGACTACCACTGTAACACCATCAGAACCGATCACATATAAAACACTTTCGATGCACTTCGATGAGGACGGATACTTATTTGATCCCTCCCAGTGGACACCTGAGCTGGCACATGAAATTGCCATACTCGATGGGATAGGGCCCTTGATAAAAGAACATTTCCTCATTATCGATTATGTGCGCGAGCATTACCTGAGATTTGGAGCCATGCCGCTGATGAGGCGTGTTTGCCGTGCAAATAATCTGCATAAACACGCCGTGAAAAAGTTATTTGGAAGCTGCCGGACGATGTGGCGCGTGGCCGGTTTGCCCAATCCGGGAGAAGAAGCAAAGACCTACATGGTTTAATTCGTGTTCACTGGGCTCCCTGCCGGGAGCCTTCTTGGGCACAAAACTCGGTACCCGGCTCGTGGAACCCATTGTCAGTAGCGCGCTAGCCAGTTAATTACTCACCCTGGAGGTGGCGTTCACGGAATACGCCTGCACACCCTATCTTCCCCGCCCGCCTTGACAGGCCTGGATTTCAAGCGTAACCTTCATTATTGTGCAGCGCACAAAGCCCCTTCCTTCTGAGACCTAGGTGACAGCTTATGTACTGGATGACTAAAGATACACCGACCATCGCATTCAACACGTTAAGATATGGCCTGGCATGGACCACGGCCGTTGAACATTATTTTGAGGATTTTAATACTACCTACCTCACAGCGGCACGTACTGCTGCCGCCGGAGCCCAGGATCGTCCATTGAGTTTGGCGGATGTGATGTTTTTCTATAGGCACAAGCTGGAGTTGGGTGAACAGGCCTATATTGGAAGTGTGATGAAAATGCTGGAGTTTCACGTTGAACAGGCCCATGACGGCTATCAGGCCGCGCTCAATACCCTATTTGGCTTGGCAGGCGAGAACCTCGTACAATTTTCCGAGCGTGAGGCCTCCGTCATGGAGGGTGTAGCCTACGATTTCCCCAAGGCGATTGAGGATATCAAACACGAATTTGGTTTTCAGTTCGATACCGACGGCTACGAGCACGTCATGGAGACTGACTGTTTCGACGTCTATAAGGTCCTGCCCACGAAACATGGTGTCAAGATCGATGAAAACGCCAAGCCAGTGCTGCTTCTTCCTCCGTACCTGCTGGGGGCGCATATTCTTGCCTTTCTGCCAGGCGAAGGTAAAAGCTACACCCACGCATTCGCCAATCAGGGGACACCCACCTATGTGCGGGTGGTCAAAGATATAGACTTTACCCCCGCCGTGCAGCTCATGAGTTGTGAAGACGACTGTGAACAGACCCGCCAAATTTGTAAATTCATCAAGCAAAATCACGGTCGACAGGTGACCCTGAATGGCATTTGCCAGGGGGGATATATCGGTTTGATCAATATCCTATCGGGAAAATTAGGGGGGCTGGTTGATGCCTTGATCAGCGTCGTTGCCCCCGTGGATGGCACACAATCGGCAAAGCTCGGCGGTTATATCCAGAAGCTGCCCGGGGACCTGAGTACCCATTTCGCCTATGACACGCTTCCCAATGGTAACAAAGTGGCCAACGGTGAGGTGATGAGCCTCGGATTTAAGTTTCTCGCCTTGAGCAAGGAGGCCCCTCTAGCAGCAATGTATAACATGAAGGCCCTGCATAAAAGCACCGACGGCAATCCGGGGAAAACAGCAGCGGCCATCAATCGCTGGCTTCGGCATGAACGGGCTCATCTTCCGGTCGATATCGCCGAAATGAGCGCCAAGATCTATAAATCCCCGATAACAAAACAAGGTGTGCTGCCCGTTACACTCTACGATCAAGAACTGAACCTTCACGAGCTGAAAAAACTAGGCGTAAAATGGTATTTAGCCTATTCAAAAGGCGACGATCTGGTGGACAAAAACAGCGCTACGGCTGCGGTGGAACATTTGCGTAACGACGATGTTCTGGAAGTCACTGAATATCCTGGTGGTCATGTGGGCATAATGACCTCATTTGCCGGAGAGTACTCCAAATACCCTCTAAATGGGGAATTCAACGGCATGCGGGGGCCGGTCCGCTTTCACTTGAGTTTGCAAGAAGCAATGCAGCCATAGTCCTGGCAGTAGAACAATGGTTGCGATCATTTCATCCTTTGCTAAGGTGCAAACTGGGGGTTTGAGGTGATGATGATCTTGTCTACCCAGGTATTATCCTCTCTCAAATGGATTCTCAGGCTGTGTGCGCCATTCTTGGCGAAACTGAATCCCGAGACGGACTGCCAACCCCAAGCGTCTCTGGTGATACTCAGTTCGTTCAGCGGTTCGCCATCTATGCTTATCCATACGCTATTACCGCCGCCGCCATTTCCATAGCCCCTTAACCAAATGTAATGCGCTCCATCATCCGGCGCGCTGAAACCGTATTCCATATAGTGTTGGAAGGCTAACCCAACACCCTCCCGGTCGTTTCCCGTGCGATTGGGCACGAACATATAGGTTCCACCAGAGGCACTGCCACTGCTGCCCTGTGTCCATGCCCCCATTGCCGAGGTGTAGCTCTCTGCTTCTATCTCAATTTCTACTCTATTTCCTCCATTGCCGTTGCCGTCCGTTTGCTGCAGTGTAATGCCGTTGAGAAATGCCTCTTTAAATCCACCGTCGTTATTGTCCGAGATCGTCATTGTCACATCGCTGCCGCCGTTGGAGCGAAACTGAAATGTCGCGGTGGCGATATTGCTCGGATTGGTGCCGCCACTTTGCAGAAGATTGTTGATCGCCTTAGAGATCCCATCGGCGTCCTGAACATCGATATCTAAGGTGCCATCAGCTTCTTTCGAATCGTGATGATAGGTGGTGAGCTGATACGTTGCTGCGGCTAGGCCCTTAAATGTCACCGTAAAAGAGGAAGAATTTTTAACCGCGTCCTCTATAAGAGAGGCGAGTGCTAGGGAATTGTTGACTTGATTGCGAATGCGCCAGTCGACATTGCCTAGCCGAATCGTGAAATTGGCATCGAAATCCGCGCTAAATGATCTAGACATTGTGACATCGTTTCCCGATGCAGACCATTTAGTCCACCCCGACTGCAGATCTTGACCCAGGGCTCCGAAGTCTATCTTGACAACATCACCTGGAGGTGGACCGTCACCGCTTACCGAGATGTCAACATCGCCAGAGGTCTTCGTCTGCCCCTCATCAGAGATTCTTGCGTTGAGGGTATGATCGCCCTGCGGCGCATCATTCCATGTGTAGGCATAAGGCGAATTGGTATCCGATCTCAATAGGGTCCCGTCGTTGTAAAAGTCTACCCTATCGATACTGTTATCGCTGTCCCCGTATCTAGCCCTTATTTCTATGTTATCTCCGAGATCGAATTGTCTCCCATCGCTGGGGCTCTCCAGCACTACCGTGGGAATGTCATCGTAGATGATACCCATGTAAACATCCGGATTGTCCGTGATAATTCCATCTACGTCGGGATTGTTCCATCTATTACTCTGACCGACGTATCTGATACCCGCGGGGAGCGAATCGGAGAGATCGAAATACAAACCTTTAGCGTCATCGATTTGGTATATGTAACCGCTTGAAACCGCCGTATTAAACTGAGCCACGTTACGTTTTTGGAAGTAGATCGCAAACTTGATTAGATCTCCCTTTGGAAGCGAGCGCATATCGTTAACCTGAGCGAGGTCGTTATAGACTTGAACATACACCCTGTCGAATAGGTTGTGCTGTTGCAAAGCGGCTATCAGTCTTTGATGTGTTGTCGGATCATCAAGCCGGTGGGCGTCGGCAACTATGCGTAGATTGGAAGGGGCGTGAGCGGCAAAATAAGAAAACAACTCATCCAGAGTAGGCACTTTTTCATCCGCATATTCGGAACTGAACCAGGATCCTGCATCCAAATTTCTAATGTAACTGAGGTTTCGTGTTGTGGGCGCCCTGCTGCCATTAGTTGTTTTGCTAAGCTTCCCTCCATGAAAAAGGATGATTTTATTGTCTTTAGTGTAATTCAGGTCGGTTTCGATATTGATATTGTTGTCGATACACTATTTAGTGCCTAGGAAATAATCCGCTTATGGTTCGTCTTCCTAGAATCACCATTCCCGGTATTGGAACTTGCGCTAACGAAGGGCCAGACGGTCGGTCGTTCGCTGATGAGCGACGAAGCGCTCGCTTGTTTGGAGAAGGAACTCAAGCGTCGCCTGCGACCAGCCTGTCGTGTTCGACCGAAAAAGCAGGCTGGTGGTAATGTAAATTGATAAACAGGTATATAGTAAGGTGTTACCGAAATATCCGTAATTTAAGACACCTAGACCCTAGGTTCAAAGAAAAGACGGCCTGCTGGATGCCGATTAAGAGGCCGTTTTGTCCTTTTCAATCATTGCATATGCCGAGTGGTTGTGGATGGATTCGAAATTTTCAGATTCAACGGTGTAGGCGGTAATCCGTTCGTCGGCGTTCAATTTTACCGCGATATCCCTTACCATATCCTCCACGAATTTAGGGTTGTCATAGGCATATTCGGTGACATATTTTTCATCGGGGCGTTTCAATAAGCCATACAATTGGCTGGATGCTTGCTCTTCGACCATGTCGATCAATTCTTCTATCCATACGAATTCCCCGGCACGTACATTGATGGTTACGTGTGAACGCTGGTTGTGGGCTCCATAGGCTGAGATATTTTTCGAGCATGGGCAGAGGCTGGTGACCGGGACTACGACCTTGATGTTGATATAGGGGGTTCCGTCTTTGATTTCACCAGTCAACGTTATTTCGTAATCCATCAGGCTTTGAACGCCGGAGACGGGGGCGGACTTGTTGACGAAATAGGGGAAAGACATCTCGATATGACCGGATTCCGCCTCCAGCCGCTCAGTCATTTCTTTCAACATATCCCTAAAAGATTTGACTGAGATCTCGCGTTCGTGATTATTTAGGATATCCACAAAGCGTGACATGTGGGTCCCTTTGAAATCATGGGGAAGATCGACATACATATTGAATTTGGCAATGGTATGCTGCTCACCGCCGGAACGGTCCATGACCCGTACAGGATGAAGAATTTCCTTGATTCCGACCTTGTTTATGGGTATACGGCGGGTGTCCTGACTGCGTTGTATATCAGGAATAGTGCTTGCGATTTTGTGGGCCATTGTTCTCATTCCATGCATCCTCACGAGGTAAGGGATCCAGCCAGTCTTTATTATAAATAAATGGTACGGATGGTGCCGAATTGGCGCTCGGGCAGGCATAGACGACAGTGATATGATATATCTAAAAAATATTATTACAGGGTCTGGTGCCTTCACCGCAGAGCTGCTTCTGAGCAGGAAAAACGAGTAGCTTACAATGCTTTGCGTTTTGTCCTGTCCACAACTCGCATGCAAGAACGATCGTCTGTCGGGGGTATTCCTGAGCGATTTACTGGGATATTACTTGAGTGTTGCGGCTTGTGCAATCCCTACGGTTGAGTAGGTCCCTGACGGCCTTGAGCAGTCCCTGGCTATCTAGTTTGGCTTGAGCGAGTAATTGTTCTCGGCTGCCATGGCTGAAAAACTGGTCAGGAAGTCCGAGGTTCAGTACTTCCACCTGGATATTGTTCCGGATTAGATAGTCGTTGACCGCACTTGCGGCGCCGCCCTCAACCGCATTATCTTCAACCGTAACCAGCAACTCATGGGTCTCGGCCATGGAACACACCATTTGCTCGTCTAGGGGTTTGATGAAACGCATATCCACCGCCGTGGCTTTCAGGGAAGCGGCGGCTTCGAGGGCCGCGTAAACCGGGGCGCCAAATCCTAGGAAGGCAACCTCACGACCTTTGCGCAGTATCCTTGCCTTGCCTATGGGCAGGGCCTGCAACTGTTGTTTGACTTCCACCCCCGGCCCCTTGCCTCTGGGATAGCGAACCGCAACTGGGACATCCTGAAGAAACCCCGTATAGAGCATCTGCCGGCACTCGTTTTCGTCAGCAGGGGCCATGATAATCATGTTGGGGATGCAACGCATATAGCTCAGATCGAAACTGCCCGAATGGGTTGGACCGTCGGGTCCGACTACCCCCGCGCGATCGATGGCAAACAACACGGGTAGATTTTGTAGCGCCACATCGTGTATGAGCTGGTCATAGGCGCGTTGTAGGAACGTCGAATAGATCGCCACCACCGGTTTCATCCCCCCACAGGCCAATCCGGCGGCCAGGGTCACGGAATGTTGTTCAGCGATACCGACATCGTAGTAACGATCAGGGAACTGCTCGGCAAATCGCACCATTCCGGAGCCTTCTTGCATCGCTGGGGTAATGCCAATCAGGCGTTTGTCCCGTTCAGCCATGTCACATAACCAGTCACCGAAGATCTGGGTATAGGTAGGTTTGCTCGGCTTAGAACTCTTGACCACACCGATCTCAGGGTCGAACTGCGAGACTGCATGGTAGCCCACGGGATCGGCCTCGGCGGGTTCATACCCTTTTCCTTTGCGGGTTACGACATGCAGCAGTCGGGGTCCTTGGTGCTGTTTTAGATTGAAGAGGGTTTGGATCAGTCCGCTGAGATCATGGCCGTCCACGGGCCCGAAGTAGTTAATCCCCATCTCTTCGAACAGGGTACCTGGGGCAATCATGCCCTTGACGTGTTCCTCGGTGCGCCTAGCCAGCTCCCACATGGGGGGCATTTGCTTTAATAATCGCTTGCCCCCCTCACGCATGCTGGAATAGACCTTGCCGGAAAGCATACGGGTGAGATAGTTGGTCATGGCCCCTACGTTGGGCGATATCGACATCTCATTGTCGTTGAGTACGACCAGTAAGTCCGCATACGCATCGCCAAGATGATTGAGGGCCTCATAGGCCATCCCCGCGGTCATCGCACCGTCGCCAATGATAGCTACTGTCTTACGGTCTTCTTTTTTGAGGGCCGAGGCCAATGCCATACCCAGGCCGGCGCTGATCGAGGTGCTCGAATGACCGACGTCAAAGCTGTCGTATTCACTTTCCTCGCGTTTAGGGAAGGGAGCGAGTCCACCTTGTTGGCGAATGGTGCCGATTTCGTCACGACGACCGGTGAGAATCTTGTGGGGGTAACACTGATGACCTACATCCCATACCAGCCGATCATAGGGAGTATTAAAAACGTAGTGCAAGGCAACAGTCAGTTCTATGGCACCCAACCCGGCGGCAAAATGTCCCCCGGAACGGGATACGGAGTGCAGCAGGTATGAGCGTAATTCAGTGGCGAGCTGCCCTAATTCATCCTGTGGAAGGCCACGCAGGTCTTGCGGTGAGTCGATGCGCTTGAGTAGCATAGGGACGGATGACTTCATTATTGTGAACATTTGATTTCAATCCACCATTATCTCGGCCAACAAAGCAGTATGCAAGCCGCCGGTCAGAAATATCCCGTTGCGAAAGTAGTCTTTGATTCGACAACCCCAGACGGCCTTTCCATGACATCTCTTTTTCCTAGACCGGTTATCGGTCCAGACTATTTCACTCGCTTGACGATATAAGTCGCGATTTGGCGCAGCAATTCAGCACCTTCATCGAAACCGGCAAGGCTTTGAATGGCCTCGTCATGTAATGCCGTTGCCCTGGCCTTGGCCTGGTTCAAACCCAGCAGGGCGGGGTAGGTGGGTTTGTTCTGTTGGCTGTCGGAGCCCTGCGGTTTGCCCAAGGTTTGCGTATCGCCTTCTACATCGAGGATGTCGTCGTGGATCTGAAAGGCTAAACCGATGCACTTGGCATAGTGATCGAGCTTAGCTAGGGTACTTTCAGCAACCGAGTCCTTGGCGAATGCCGCCATGATGACGCTGGCTCGGATCAAGGTCCCGGTCTTGTGGATGTGCATGTCTTCGAGTTCGGCGAGATTCAGTTCTTTCCCTACCGAATTAAGGTCAATCGCCTGGCCACCCGCCATGCCCCGAGAGCTTGCAGCATGGGCCAGTGTCTCCACCATCTTTAATCGGTTGGCGGCATCAGCGTCCACAACCTCGCCCTGAGCCAGGATATGAAAGGCCAGGGCCTGGATGGCATCACCGGTGAGTATGGCGGTGGCCTCATCGTAGGCCATATGGCAGGTAGGTTTGCCGCGGCGTAAGTCATCATTATCCATGGCCGGAAGGTCATCATGAATCAGCGAATAGGTGTGGACTAATTCCACTGCACAGGCGGGCCTGTCTAATTTCGACAGCGGGATACCCAGTGCCATCCCGGTAGCATAAATTAATGCGGGTCGGATCCGTTTACCGCCATTTAAACTACAGTAACGCATCGCTTGGTGGAGGCTGGTCGGATGGGTCTGTTCGGGAGGAAGCCAGCGTTGTAGGGCCTGTTCCACACGGTGGCTAAGTTCACGAAGTCGGTTTTCGGTATTCAGCAGTTGTTGCATGCTCATCTAGATAATGATCTCTATGGTCCCCGGTAATGCGGTTCGGGTGCGAATGGAACGAGATATTTGTCTGGGCTTAGCCGTCTTTGACATCAGGGCTCGTGAATCAATCATTGGATTGTGGCTTATCTAGAACCTCGAATGGTTCGAGACTAATCCGGCCTTCATTTTCCGTTAGCACCCTTACCTTTTGTTCGGCGGCAGTGAGTGCCGTCTGACAGATTCGGGTTAAGGTGATTCCCCGCTCAAAGTTTTTTAACGATTCCTCTAGCGAGAATTCACGGGTTTCGAGGTTTTCAACCAGAGATTCCAGCTCTTGCAAGGCCTGTTCGAAATCTATGTGTTCACCGGTAGGTTTGGCAGTATTCTTTTTACGCGGCACAGTGAGTTTCCGTAATTAGTTTTTCTAGGCTTAAACATACCATGCTGATAAAGGATATGCAGTAAACGAGAACTATCTGTTGACAAGCATTTAGACTTAGTCTAAATTTGGCATGAATGACTTGGTTGGGGATCTCAGCCTAGATCAGAGTCATTCTCATACCCTAATCCGAAAAATCCAGAGGAATATAATATGGAGCTCAAGAACAGTAAAACCGAACAAAGCCTTAAGGATGCATTTGCCGGCGAATCGCAGGCAAACCGTCGTTATCTCTATTTTGCTGCTAAGGCCGATGTTGAAGGTTATAATGATGTCTCCGCGGTATTCCGCTCCACTGCCGGGGGTGAAAGCGGTCATGCCCATGGACATCTGGAGTACCTTGAAGAGTGTGGTGATCCTGCGACCGGTCTACCCATTGGTGGCACCGAAGACAATTTGAAGTCCGCGATTGCTGGAGAGACTCACGAATACACCGATATGTATCCCGGCATGGCCAAAGTAGCCCGCGATGAGGATTTCGATGAGATTGCCGACTGGTTCGAAACCCTGGCCAAGGCCGAGCGTTCTCATGCCAATCGTTTCAAAAAGGCCCTGGATTCACTCGCGGATTAGTCTTATAACGTAGCGGGTCGGTAAGGAAACCGGCCTTTCGTCAGCCTCCTAGTACGGACTAGGCAGGGGAAGTCGTATCCTCTCTATGGCTGCGCTTCAAATCTACTTGTGGATCCCGTGGGGGCTCGTTGAAGATCCCTCGGTAAGCAAGCCTCTCGCATTGCTGCATTGGTCATTATATTCTTGGCTAGTGGTCTACCAACATAGTATTGATGGGTACAGCGAGGCGAGAAGCGGCTAGCTGCTAGGCGTGCGAGCGCAGGACTAGCTGTAGTGTGTCAAGGGAGCACAACAACGCAGATGGCCGCTTCTCGCCTCGCCCGAAGGGAGCCCCCCAGATGCGCCACTGCGGCGTTGCGGTCCTTGAAAAGGGCTTGTGTACCATTCCCTGCGGACCGCGCCTTGCATTGACGCATTTGGGGGGGCTCTGTATCCATAAATACAATGTTGGTAGACCACTAGACGCGAGTCGCCGAAAATCGGAATTGACGTGGCGAACCTGAGATCATAGAATCTTATTTCATCCCGGGCGATTAGCTCAGCGGGAGAGCACCGCCTTCACACGGCGGGGGTCACTGGTTCAAATCCAGTATCGCCCACCAGTTGAATCAATGAATTATAATCACGACAGCCCTCCTGTTGTGGTTTCCAGCGATGTGTGTCGCAGCATTGTCACACTCATCCGCGAATACTGCACTGCATACTTTCCCGGCGCTGAGGAGCGGGAATCCCTCTATGCCATTCTCGGACAGGCTCCTAGGTGAAATACCGAAGCCACCATAATTTACTGTCTACCAACTTCATTTTTTTGATTATGTTCCGCTATTTATCGACATCCCTGCAGGATGATCTTCTCCTGCTTCCCAACAAGATAAAAAGAACTGCAAGAGTACTTATCCTGAAACGTAACAACGGTAATTTACAATATTATGCCCTCTGGCAACATAAAAAGAACAAAGGAATTAAAAGGCTTGTACTGCCTGGTGGGCAAATTCAGATATCCTTGAATAAACATGGCGAAATAACGCAGGAAAAGGTCATTACGACGGCCATTCGAGAGACACTCGAAGAAATCTCGGTAGCTGAACTCAACCTGAAATATTATCTAGGCACCTATTCCCGCAAAATGACGCGCAAGGGTGGATATAAACACACTTACCTGTTTATCGGCAGGATTAAAGGGAAACCCAAGGTAAAAGAGATTGATAAATTCAACTCAAAGCACAGTCATTTTTACCCCCTTGCCACCATAAATAAATACCCTCACGCCCCCCACCTGCAGTGGGTTTACAAGCAATATAAAAAAGGCGGATTAGATAAACCTATAAGTAAATTTATTAGCTAGGAAGCTGTCCGAAACCCTAATCTCTGATGATTCCATTTTAACTTTTTGAAATCAATCACATACAGAGCATGTTAGGAACTGGTACAATGAATTCACCAGCCAAGGAAGCATTTTGTAAGGGAGTGCAAAGCGATGAAGGAGCAAAGCGACAACCTGGAAGTATTCACCGTTGCCGGCATGATGGCATTAATGAGTGTCGTCTGGTTTTGTCTAGGTATCTGGCTAGGCTGGGCCTTATGGAATTGAGTGGCTGTTTTCTACTATTCCTATTACTTACCGGTCACTTCCACGCCCCCGCTTGATCCTTGTTTCCACAAGAAATTTTGTGGCGGCTGACCCTATCCTTCTTCTATTCGCTAATTGTTCATACCCAACCAATACCAAACCAGGATGAGTGATTAATCAATCGTACAGTCCTTTTGAGTTCGCTGTACTCCCCCTTTGGCAGTGGCTACTGCGTCCCAAAACTCAGTGGGTAGGCTATTGGTAGCCAGCTCTCTGTAATCAAGCCAGTATCGTACTTTATCCCGGTAATTTCCTTTCATGACGGGTTTGTAACCGAGAGATTTTATTTTTTTCAGGCGATTTCTAGCAAAGGCCGTTTTATTGTACAAACCCAGGGATATAGCATTTTTATTCTCGCCTTCGTGCAGGATGTAGTAATCTTTGATGCCTTTTGATGCAAGCGCTTTGGAGACTTTCCGTGCCATTGCGAAACTCTTGGTGGGTGGCAGATAGACCCAATAGCCTTTTAGGATGGATTCCATTTCGACTCGTCTGGTGACTCTCATACCGGTGATCTTGATACCTTGCTCCGCGCGATCGGCCTCCGACACCTTCTCAAATGGACCTAGGGAATAGCATTTCCTACTTAGTACCCCAGCTGTTTCGATCTCAGTAGCAGCGACGGGGGGTTGATGAGTTAGCGTCGGTTGCTCGATGGCTTCCGGTGAAAACTCGGATTGTTCTTCGAACTCGCTCAGAAGATAGAGGGTCTGGATATTCTGATCCAGTGGGGGCGGGGCGGTATACAACGGCGCGGGAGGCCAATAGTAATTCCAGACGAAGTGCACCAGGTTTAGTAAAATCAGGAAAAGGATACTCAGGCGCATAAAATACTAACCATGCAGTTTTTTTATTTACGCGATTGGATAACGAACACCATCCTGTCCTTTCCGGTACTACGCAGATCAAGCTTGGGAACTCTATGGCATCAGATCGAGAAAGTCATTCTCAGAAACTAGTGGTATTTTGCCGTAGTCTACCCTCTAAAGACCACGGTTTTCGATAGCAACTTACTAAAAAAACTGACCAAGTACGCTAGAAGCCAGTTTGAGCTAATATCGTCAGCCCCTTGAGAATCAATAGGGGATCATATAAGTAATCATGCCTCAGCAAGGGCATCAACCTCTCGGCATCGCCTCCGCTTATAATACGGGTTACCGGCTCCTTCAGTTGCGCTTCCATATCCGTGCCGATTCGATCGATGGCCGCAGCGAGTGTCCTTAGGGTTCCGCTGAGCACCGCATCTCCAGTATCGCAGGCAAATAATGCGATTTCTTTGGAGCCTTCGTTTAAGCTGATGCGGTGGGTATCTGAAACCAGAGCGCCTCGCATCATTCCGAGACCCGGAAGAATCAACCCACCCAGATGCCTGCCGCTGGAAGCCAATGCATCCACGGTCACTGCCGTGCCACAATCGACGATGACACTCGCGGTTTTCAGTTGCGTATTCGCAGCCACCAGGGCCACGAAACGGTCGACACCCAGCCGCTCGGGCTCCGCATAGGCAATCTGGATGCCATACACCGAGCTTAGTGTTTTAATAAACTCGATTTCTAAGCTCGGATTTAAGCGGGCCCAAGCCCTCAACCGAAGCTCAAAGTCTTCACCCAGCACGCTGGCCACCAGCACCTTTGATGGATTCAGCTCAGTCAATACCTCGACCACATGCCCTGCTCTATCCCGACCATCATAGTATCGGCTACCCAGTTGAAGCGGCCCCTGGTCAGTAAATCGCGCCCATTTGAAGCGGCTGTTTCCCGCATCGATCAATATCATCATGGTCTTCGTCGCAAACTAATTTCTCCACTGGCGTAAACCCGTTCCTTACCCTCGTGGACCAGCCTCAGTCGACCTAATCCGTCGATACCCCATGCCGTCCCATAAAGAATTCCCTTGGGAAGGTGCAAAGAGACGGGTTTACCGTACAGACAGTCGAAGGCACGCCAAGACTCCACCAGCCCATCCAATCCTTGTCGCTCAAATCTCAGCATAGTCGCCATCATCGATTCGATTACCTTTGCTGCTAACTCATTTCGAGAGGGGAACCCTTCAGCCAGCACCTGTGCCATATCCGTCCAAGGCTGATCGATATGGCACGCCTCGTTCAGCGGCATCACCACGTTTATCCCCACCCCAACCGCCATATGACAACGCCCTCCCAGCTCCCCACCCACTTCCACCAGGATACCGCCTAGCTTTTGGTCTCGCCAGACGATATCGTTAGGCCATTTCAGACCCACTTCCGTTACACCTAAATCCCGTATGACCTTGGCAACGGCCAACCCGATCAGCAGACTCAAACCACTGAGTTCGAACGAACCGTTTTCAAATCGCCATAACAGGGACAAATATAGATTTCGGGCAAATGGGGATACCCAACGGCGACCGCGGCGGCCTTTCCCCTCACTCTGATACTCGGCTAGACAGACGTGACCGCAGGAGGCCCCATGACCGGCCTGGCGCAGAAGGTAACTGTTGGTAGAATCGAGCTTGGGAAAGATCTCAAACGCCGTGACGTGTTTACGGTTCTCTTGGCTTATCGCGGCCAGGATGCACTCTGAGTCGAGCAATTCCAAAGGCTCAGCTAGCCGATAACCTCGACCACGGACACTGTATACAATGATCCCGAAATCCGTAAGTTTATGCATCGAATGATGAATCGTCATGCGACTCACACCATATTGCGTGGCCAGCTTCTGGCCGGAATAAAACGCCCCATCGGCAAGCAGACGCAATAATTCGATCGGATCAACCATGAGTCAGTATGAAATTAACCCGGATATTTCATGAATTTGCACGATGATCGCGTAGAGATTTGTTTCCACAAGGGATTTTACGAAGGAGCGGCGTATCCGCGATTACGACCGACTGAGCAAAATTTCTTGTGGGAACAAGGATCAAGCGAGGGCGTGTGCAATTCATGAAATATCCGGGTTACAGACTGAATCCCTGATTACATGCGGAATACGAGTTACCAATGGATAGTCCGCCAGTTCCAGTTAAGGCTAGAATGACATACTCATTAAAAAATATCTTCAGATTTACAAGGAATCGCAGATCGATGCCGTACATCTTTCAACGAGGATATCACTCTGCACTGTTACTGAGCATATGCTTGTTCTCATGCAGCCAGACCGTACTGGCGGACTATTTCGTCTACCGAGGAAAAGACGGTGTCACCTGGTATACCGACCGGCGCTTGCCGAAAGCAAAATACACCCTGATCGCAACCATGGGCCGTCCCACGGCCACGGTATCATGCCAAGGGATGAGCCCATCTCGCCTCAACCAAAGGGCCAAGGCTCACGCCTCGACCATCGAGCAATATTCCCGCCTATACGATGTAGATCAGCAGCTGATCAAAGCCATCATCAGTGTGGAATCTTGCTTCGACAAATATGCCGTCTCTCGGGTGGGCGCCAAGGGTCTAATGCAGTTGATGCCGGCGACGGCAGAGCATATGGGAGTACACAATGTGTTCAATGCCAGAGACAATCTGCGTGGCGGTATACGCTATTTCAGCCTGATGATGCAACGCTTTAACAATGACACCGAGCTGGCGCTCGCCGCCTACAATGCCGGCCCCCAAACCGTATTAAAATACAAGGGCATTCCGCCCTACAAAGAGACTAAACACTATGTTAGTAGGGTATTGGATGCCTATCAACGTTATACAAACCCTGGCTGACATGAACCGGATTTCCTTCCGTATCAAGCTTATTTCATATTGGAAGAGACTGGAAAAGGCCAATCGCGGTTTTGCGTAACGCGATTGTGGCGAGAAGAAAAGAAACCAACCCATTTTTCATTGGTGCCCGGGGCCGGACTTGAACCGGCATGGGGTGTTGCCCCGAGGGATTTTAAGTCCCTTGCGTCTACCTATTTCGCCACCCGGGCTAGTTCACTCTTGTTTGCAATCGTTCTCCGGCAGGCGGTAGAAAAACCTTTATTTCAGCCGATGCAGCAAACAACATCGACTCAAAATACTTATCCTTTGAGCTTAAACTTGAATCACTGCAAGTGATCTAGGCTATACGCAACGCATCGCGGAGGGATTATCATGCAATTGGGCGCAGCAACTTTATTGTATAACAGGATAGTAAGGATTTTTCGCTACGACAAACACCCCCAAATAATCGAAGGTTCGGTCATTCTGATTTTAACAATGTAGCCTTCAGACACATTTCGCTAAGAGGCTGTCCGAGCATGAGCCAAGCTACTGCGGACAAAGCTCCTAGTAGTACAATAGAGATGGAGGCTAGGGTCGGAATCGAACCGGCGTCCACGGCTTTGCAGGCCGCTGCATAACCACTCTGCCACCTAGCCCTTCAGGTTTAAAAGTCATTCAAACTGGAGGCCCTGCATTGCTTCCAGTAACGAAAGAACCCCGTTTTTATCCGAGGTTCCAATATAATTGGAGCGGGAAACGAGACTCGAACTCGCGACCCCAACCTTGGCAAGGTTGTGCTCTACCAACTGAGCTATTCCCGCGATCAGCTAGCCCCATTGTAATAATCGTGTTTGTCATGTCAAGAGAAGGTTGTGCAGGCTGAGGGAATAATTGCCAATGAAAATGGGTATATCAATCTTAGAATTGCTTTCGAGATGCAGTGGAAGACCACCTCACTTGAAATCCGGTCCCTAGGTACCACTTATGAGTTTAGATTTCGTTAAAAGAGCGTGAGGAATGAAGTTTAAAGATTATTATCAAACGCTAGGTGTTCAGCGCGATGCCTCTCAGGATGTCCTTAAAAAGGCCTATCGGCGCCTGGCGCGTAAATATCATCCCGATGTAAGCAAGGCAGCGGATGCCGAGGCCCGTTTCAAAGAGGTGGGAGAGGCCTACGAGGTGCTCAAAGACTCGGAAAAACGTACCGCATATGACCGCTTTGGCAGCCAGTGGAAGACCGGGCAGGAATTTCGACCGCCTCCAAAATGGGATGAGGGCTTTGAGTTCAAAGGCGGCGGTTTCTCCGGGGGCGGTGATTACAGCGATTTCTTCGAATCCCTGTTCGGTCAGGCCAACCGGCGCGGTACCGGGCATGCGAGTAGTAGATTCAGCAGCCCGGGCGAAGACAGACACGCCAAAATTGCCATTACCCTTGAAGAATCTTTTAAAGGCGCCGCACGAACGATTAGTTTACGATCCCCTGAGGTTGATCCTTCGGGGCACACCATTCCTCGTACCCGAAATCTCAATATTAAGATACCCAAAGGGGTAGTCGAGGGTCAGCGTATCCGGCTTGCTGGGCAAGGCACCCCAGGGAGGATGGGTGGAACCAAGGGAGATCTTTATCTGGAGATCAGCTTCCAACCGCATCAGCTGTTCCGCAGCGATCAACGAGATATCTATCTGGATCTGCCTATTACCCCCTGGGAAGCCGGCTTGGGTGAGAACATTACCGTGCCGACCTTGAGTGGAAAAGTCGATCTTAGAATTCCTTCGGGGGCCCAATCAGGACAAAAACTACGGCTCAGGGGGAAGGGCTTGCCCGGAAAAACAGCTGGCGATCAATATGTCGTGCTCAAGATCGTCACCCCAAAACCGCGCACGGCCGCAGACCGAGAACTCTACCAAAAAATGGCCAAGGAGATGCCCATGAACCCGCGTGCGGCAATGGGAATATAAATCACCTAGCGAAAACTAAGGATATTGTTTTGTGAACTTACACGTACTCTTGGAAAAAAGAAAAAGCCCGTATTCTGATCTATCCCCGATCTTCCCCTCACCTCGGTCAGAGATCAAACAAAAAAGGGATGGCCTGTGAATAACGCGACACGAAATGAATGGTAATGCCTTCGCGGATATGTTCGGGCACCTCCTCATAGTCGCCGCGATTGGCCTCGGGCAGGATAAGTTGCTTAATTCGCACTCGTTTGGCGGCAATCATCTTTTCCCGAATACCCCCTACTGGTAATATCTGTCCGGTGAGGGTCAGCTCCCCCGTCATGGCTAGGGATCGCACGAACCGCCGCCCCCTGGCCAGGGACAATAGGGCGCTGGCCATGGTGATCCCGGCACTGGGTCCATCCTTAGGCGTGGCCCCGGCCGGCACATGAAGATGGATGAGGGCCTTGGTAAAGAAATTTTCCCTACTTCCAAACCGTTTGGCGTTGGCAACGATATAACTGTAAGCGATTTCCGCAGACTCCTTCATGACATCACCGAGCTGGCCGGTGAGCTTGAGACCCCGGCCAAGACTGTGGATATGGTTGGCCTCCACACTCAGTGTGGCCCCTCCCATGGAGGTCCAGGCTAGTCCGGTGACCACACCCACGCCTAATAGGATTTTTTCCTTCTGAAAGATTGGCTTACCGAGATATTCTTCTACATCCTTAGCACGCACACGAATGGGCGGGGTGGCGCCTTTGAGCAGTTTGACTACGGCCTTGCGGGTGATCGCCCCCAGGTATTTTTCCAGTCTTCTCACCCCCGCATCACGGGAATACTGTTCGATGATCTTGCGTAATGCCGCCTGATCGATACGCAGTTGACCCCGTTTCTTCAGGCCCGCCTTAGTAAGCAGCCGGGGCAGCAAATGATTGCGCCCGATCAGCAGTTTCTCGCTGGCGAGATAACCCGACAGACGAATAATTTCAGTACGGTCCAGCAAGGGACGCGGAATGGTGTCCAACTGATTTGCAGTACAGATGAACAACACCTTGGACAGATCAAACCTGACATCCAGATAGTGGTCCAGAAACTCTACATTCTGTTCGGGATCCAGCACCTCGAGCAAGGCCGAGGCCGGATCGCCGCGATAAGACTGACCGATCTTATCAAGCTCATCGAGCATGATCACCGGATTCGAGGAACCTGCATCCTTGATCGCCTGAATGAATTTCCCGGGCATGGCACCGATGTAGGTGCGGCGATGTCCCTTGATCTCCGCCTCATCCTGCATGCCTCCCAGCGAAAAGCGGTAAAAGCGTCGGTCCAAAGCCCCGGCGATGGATCGACCCAAGGAGGTCTTACCCACCCCCGGCGGCCCCACCAATAACAAGATGGATCCGGATACCGCCCCTTTCATAATACCAACGCCGATAAACTCCAGAATCCGCTCCTTCACATCCTCTAGACCCTCATGGTCACGATCGAGGATTCCACGAGCCTTGTCCAAATCCAGAGCATCTTTGGTTTGCTTGCCCCAGGGCAAAAGCGTCAGCCAATCGAGATAATTTCGGGTGACGGAATACTCCGGAGAACCGGTTTCAAGTATAGACAGCTTATTGAGTTCCTCTTCGATACGGGTTTGTGCCGGCTCCGGGAGGGTCAAGGTCTGCAGACGCTCACGAAATTTGTCCACTTCTGCGGTCTTGTCATCTTTGGATAGCCCCAGCTCCTTCTGAATAGCCTTGAGTTGTTCACGCAAAAACATCTCCCGCTGTCCGGTCTGCATCTCCTTCTCTACATGAGCGCGGATATCTGCCTGAACCTTGGCCACCTCCAGCTCCTGCTGCAATAAAACCAGGGCCTTTTCCAGACGCTTGAGGATATGAGTGGCCTCTAGTACCTCCTGCAGTTCCTTCTTGGTCGAGGTGGTTAAACTGGCGGCAAAATCGGCGAGGTGAGAAGGGTCATCCGGACCGAAATGCTCCAAAAAGATTTTCAATTCCTCGCCATAGAGTGGATTGAGTGGCAATAACTCCTTGATGGTATTTATCAATGCCACGGCATAGGCCTTGATCTCAGGCATATCTTTATAGCTGGTCTCCGGAAAATAATGCACCTGTGCCATATACGGCGGCTCGCGGGAGACCCATTGATCGATCCTGATACGCTGCAGTCCCGTCACCATGATCTGCAACTTCCCTTCACTCTTGTGTATCTTGTGCACCCGACAGGCCGTACCCATCCGATAGAGCTCATCAGTTGTGGCCTGTTCAGCTGCAGCGGTCTTCACCGCAACCAGCCCCAACACCTTGTGCTGAGATTCACCCACGGCATCTAGGGTGCTCAACCAGGGCTCGGCATCGACCAGCAATGGCATGGCCTGACCGGGAAAGAACGGTCGGTGAACCAGCGGCAGAATAGGTATCAACACTGGTAGGACATCCGTAGAACGCACCAAGCCCTGACCTGCGGTTGACTCATTCTCAGTATTGGAGGGGGTTTCGTTGTTGTCGATATCCATGGGTAGAAGACGAATGCTCGGTTTTGTTTCCGGTCGTTGCGATCGGCTAAACGCTAAAAAGCCGTTGGGTAATAAAATCTACAACCACGATAGACCACTAATTTCCGGTAAGCTTAATCTCGATACGGCGGTTTCGACTATAAGCCAGGGGGGTATCGGCCTCATCAATAGGATGAAACTCCCCGAATCCGGCAGCGACCAGTCTTCTCGGTGAGATCCCCTGCTTTATCAAGTAGTTGACTATCGATAGGGCTCGCGCGGTCGATAGATCCCAGTTTGAGGAATATTTTGCTGTGTGGATGGGGCGCTTGTCGGTATGACCATCGATGCGTAAGATCCAATCGATATCGGGCGGAATCGTGGCGGCTACCGCCTTTAGGGTTTTGGCCAGCTGCGCCAACTGTGTTTCTCCCTGCGCCCCCAACTCCGCCGAGGCACTTGAAAATAGAAGTTCCGAGGGGAATACAAAACGATCGCCCTGAATTCGAACATCAGGATGATTACCCAACAACTCGCGCAATCGACCAAAAAATTCCGAGCGATAACGGCTAAGTTCCTCCACCTTGCGCGCCAAGGCCACATTGAGGCGCTGACCAAGTTCAGTGATCTTGATCTTTTGTTCCTTGACCGTGGTCTGCGAAAGTTCCAGCGTGGCGGAAAGTCCCGCCAACTGCTCGCGCAGTGCGACGATTTGTTGATTCAGAAAATCCAGCTGCGACTGAGCCTGATCACTGAGCTCGCGCTGTTCGCTCAAGGCAAGATCAACATTGGTGATCTTGGCCGTCAATTCCCGAATTCGTATATTGCGCTTATCGATGATCTTTTGAGCCAATAGCGTACGCTCCTTCTCGTCCGCCAGACGGAACTCCAGGGCCTTGCTCCTATCTCGCACGACTGCTAGATCCTGCTCACCTTGCTGCACACTACTGGAAAGACCCGCGATATTTTTTTCCAGTTTACTGCGCAACTGGCGCAGAGCATAGATATCCTCCTGCAAACTGGCTATCTCCATCAGTTTCAGTCTAAGCTTTTCTTTATCGGTAGTGACCGTGGTTTGTAGATCCTTGATTTGCAGCTGCAATTGAGCGGAACGGGATTCTGCGACCTGCGAGCGTTGAGTTAGCAAAGTGAGCCGGTTCGACAATGCGTCACGCTCGGCTACCGTTACATTCAACCGTTGTGTTAGATGATCGATCGTCTGATTGAGTTCCGTGCTTTGTTCGCGTTCCAAGGCGAGCTGATCGGCCAGGTCATTAATACCTCGGGACAGTTGCGATAAGGCAAGACCTCTTCCAGAGAGTTGATTGGAGAGAAAGAATTGGGCCACTACGAAGATCAGCAGGGTAAAGATAAGCACCAGCAATACCGATGCGAGCGCATCGACAAAACCAGGCCATATATCCGCTGAACGACGGCGACGTTGCGTCAGTGCAAACATGGTATGTACAAAAGGCGTGGTATGCCTGTTAGTCTAGGAGAGTAGCCTAGGTTTTAGAATGAGATAGCACCCGCGCCAATAGTCTCATCTCGCTGCGCAGTTCATCGAGCATCTCGCCGCGACCCGCGACCAGTTCATCCGCCAGACGTGCGGCCGTTAGATCCAAGTTTCTCAGGTGGTCTCGCATCTGCTCATCTGCAGTCCGGCCACGTGTCGCTCCCTCGGCAAGGCGGGCGATCACCGGCTGCATCTCCATCTGGTTCTTGGCGAGTTCAACGAGCAATCGCTGCTCGGCACGCATCTGATCCGTCAGTTCCGCAAGCTTTTCTGTCAGGTCCATCAACCGCGTCTGCCCGGTACGACGATCTTCTTCACCGCGTACCATGGTCCTTTGCAGATTATTAAGGTTATCTGCCGTCTGCTCCAATAAGGCCTCGATGTAGTACGGCAGGGATTGCTCACCCTCCACCAGCAGACCACTACTGGGCAGATGGGCCAGCTCCGAAAGCCACTCCTCAAGGGTGTTATAAAAACGATTCTGGGCATGTCCGGTCTGCAGATCGATGAAGCCCACGATCAGCGAACCTGCCAACCCGAACAATGAAGAACTAAACGCTGTACCCATACCGGCCAGCGGCGCCTGCAAGTTGGTTTTGAGCTCTTCGAAGGTGGCGCTCAAATCCCCACTGCCCGC
Organism: Gammaproteobacteria bacterium; assembly: GCA_024222475.1. GTDB lineage: Bacteria > Pseudomonadota > Gammaproteobacteria > JAAEPA01 > JAAEPA01 > JAAEPA01. Next base: position 22,767 of record JAAEPA010000045.1, read on the forward strand.
TGAGAGTTGCGAGATGACCCCTCCAACGGAGCCTATGGTCTCCAACAACCCCCAAAACGTCCCCAAAAGCCCTAGAAAGACCAGCAGGCCAATCATGTAATGTGACAGGTCACGCGACTCGTCCAACCGCAGGCGGACCCCATCCAGCAACGATCGCATCGTCATAGCAGACAGTTTGAATTCTCTGCGGTGCATACCCGAGAGCAGCTTTGCCATGGAGGACAACAATCGAGGGGGATGATCCGGCGGCCCTGACCTTCCCGGCGTCTTATAGGCATCGATCCAGATAGAGGATGGCCGCAGACTTAGAACCTGCTTCAGATTGACCACGATCCCGATCACCAACACGCCCAGAATCATTCCATTGAAGACTTGATTAGCCAGAAAGGCATCGCGCAGAGGCTCGTACAGAACATAACTCCCCCCTCCCACGATCGCCAGAAAGATAAACATCCAGATCAGCACACGACTCGAATGGCTCACAGTGGCTTAGTCTCGCTCAACACGCAGCTTGTCGATGGATCGTTCGGTAGCCTCATCTACGATGAAACGGTACCCCGACTCCGTAATATATTCACCCTTGCGTGGTATATGGCGTAAACGAGTCATCAGCAGGCCACCCAAGGTGTGAAATTCGACCGCCGGCAATTCAATTCCCAATACCTCATTGGCCTCGGAGATAGACAGGCGCGAGTCCATCAGAAAGATCCCATCCTCGATCTCTTCATAGTTGTGTTTGCGTTGTGGCAGGTATTCATCGAAGTCATATCCCACATCGATCTCTCCAACCACCTCCTCAAGGATATCTTCCATGGTAATCATTCCTATTGCGGAACCGAATTCATCCACCACGATCGCCATCCGATCTTCACGTTGGCGCAGGATAGGCAGCAGTTGGTCTATGGTCTGATAGGCCGCCACATAATAGGCCGGATTGATAAGCGTCTCCAGCGGCTTATCCCCCAGATCCTCCTCCATGAGATCCCAGGTTGTCAAGGTCACGATCCCCAGGATATTGCTGATATTGTCGCTGAATACGGGCAGTCGATTGTAACCCCTTTTACGCACCAGGGTAATGACCTCGCGGGTGCTGTGGACAACGCCGATGGCAGTGATTTCCGCCACCGGGATCATTGCCTCACCTACGGTGGTATCAGCAAACCTTATTACCCGTTTAATTCGAGAACGGTCGAAAACATCCACCCCCGCACTGCGCTCGGCCATCTCGACTACCGTGCGAATCTGCTCGCGAGTGATATACACGGTCTGCCCTGTCTTGCCGCCACCCGCCAACCGTGCCGCAATCCTGGCAATGCGAGAAAACACAAATATGACAGGAGAAAACAACAGTGAGAAATACCTTAATGGGTAAACGATAATCGGCGCGATGGTGTCCGACTTCTGTTGATAAATGCTTTTGGGGACGATCTCTCCCAGGATCAAAAATAGGGGGGTAAATATGAGAAAGGCTATCAAATCACCGTTTGCACCGAAGTGACCAATCATCATCATGGTCCCGATCGTGGTCAGGGCTACAGTGGATATATTGGTACCTACCAGCGTTGTGCCCAGCAGAACATCGGGGGTGCGGAACAGCTTCAAGACCAGCTTGGCCCCCCTGTCTCCCTGATTGGCGCGGTGATGAAGCTTGATTTTGTCCGAATTTACCAGCGCAATCTCCGATCCGGAGAAAAAACCCTTCAACAACAGGAGTATTACCATACCCAACAGAATGACTAATATCTCTAGCATCGCTTAATCTCCCCTCAATCCAGCCGCAGCCCGTGGCTTAGGATCCTGCCGATCATTTCTTGATTTATTCTTTGCAGAGGCTTCGATATCCCCCTTGCCCTCTTCTGGCTCGACCGGCTCTCCGGCTTCCTTTTCAGTGACCGTTTTGGGCTCATGATCACCACCTTCATCGATATCAGGCAACTTTGACAGATCGCTAACCACCAGGTGATCGGGCGGATCCTGCTGGGCTTCGAGCTCACCTTCGCTATCCTCTTCGCCCGAGGAGAATCGGGCCACGCGTACTCGGGCAATACGATGCACATCCATTTCCAGCACGGATAGGGTGATGCCCTCCACGGTCACTTGATCCCCCACCTGAGGCAGGCGATCCAGGTGCCGGAAGGCGACGCCCCCAATGGTTGTCATCCGAGGGTCTTCTATGCCGAAGTTAGTCAGGTTATTGAAATCGTTCAATTTCATATCACCGGAGATTTCATATACATTTTCATCTCGCTCTAGATAATGTTCCTCACCGGTCACCTCTCCTGAGATCTGACCGAATATAAAGGTCAATACGTCCTTCATGGTGACGATCCCTTCGATACCGCCGAATTCATTGACCACCGCAGCGGCTCGAACCTGATTGTTCTGGAAAAAATCAAACATTTCGTCCACTTTTTTGGTCAACGGTACCACCACCGGTGGATGCATAATCTCATCAGGTGTTAATTTCGAGAGATCCTCCTTGTCCAGTATCAACCGCAAGACATCCTCGCAATGGAGAAACCCCACTAAGCTATCGCGATGTTTGCGGAACACCGGTACGCGAGGATGGCGAAATGCCTTAAAACGTTCTACCATTTCGGGAACACCAAGCTCCACATTGATGAAACAGGTCCGGGTACGCGGCGTCATGATCTCTACGACCTCCACATCGCCCGCCTCCAGCAGATTATAGATCAAGGCCCGTTCCGTGGCGTTGATCTCGCCCTCTTTCGCCACCCCTTCTACCAGGCTGCGAAATTCATCTATCTGAAGAATATTCTCCGCCGCCTTTTGCTCTCCCACGATCCAAGTGGTAATCCGGTCCGCAATCGCGCGAATAAACCACACCAGGGGGAAGACTATCTTGACCCAAAAGTTCATGATCGGGGCCACCACTCGGGTGGAAATCCGTACTGGATTGGTTACGGCGATCGTTTTGGGTGTCACCTCACCGAACAGCAGAATCAGCGGCACCATGACGAGCAGATTGATCCAACCGGCCTTGGTTTCGCCATACAAAACGATGAGTATGGTAGTCATATTGGCTGCCGCTGCGATATTGACCAGCTCATTACCTGACAGAATGGACATGATCAGGCGCCTAGGTTGATCTAGTAGGGCATGGAGTGACTCCGAATGGGGACTGCGCTCCTTGCGCAATTTCTGAAGATCCAAACGAGATAGAGAGAACAAGGCGGTCTCGGAACCGGAAAAGAATGCCGAGCAGATAAACAGCACGACCTGCACGATAAGACGCAAGGTCATATCCGGCTCCAGCAACCGAGCAGGGTCGAAGGTCAGATAATTTATTATTGTTGCCCAAATCTGGGTCAGCTCATGTTGCAATCCGTCCATTCAATACCCCTGCATGGGCAATGCTCTAATTCAATTCGCTACGGTTGGGATGAACTCTCAGCAGTTCACACCGCACGCGCCCCGCCTTGCATTTAGACAAAGCGGTCTCTACCCCGTATGGGTAGGTCTCTGAAAAATGCCGGGGTATTGTAACTGAAATTCCCATTGCATTCCCGGCCTCGAAGGCACAATCTATACCTGCAGACCAGTTCATTTGGCGATATACCCAAATGACCCACAGTAGCTGTGGATTCGCTCCCAGATCCAACCGTGTCAATGTGGTTGCAATGCCGAAGACAGACAGTCGGGCAAACCCGTTCCATGACCTGCCTTGTCCTATTAGATATCTCGGGATAATCTTTGACGGATCTTTACCTTCCCCTTGAATCAACTCCAGCCCACTTGGAGGCCATCATTAATATGACGACAAACACCGCAAAAAAACCAACGAATCAATCGCCTAAGAAAATGAGTCGCAAGCGAGGGTCTCAAAAACACTCAAAATCCGTACCAAACAAGCTGGTCTTGGTACCGGTGGATTTTTATCCTCATTCAGTGGCCGCACTCAAGTTTGCTGCAACCTTGGCGGACCTCATGGGCGCCACCCTATTGATCCTGCATGTGGTTCATGACCCCGTAGATGTCCCTGGGTTCTACACACACGAAGAAAAGAAAGAACGTAGGCTACAACGCATGGAAGACGTGGCCTCGCAGATGTTGGCCAACTTTTTAAAAAAAATGACCAAAGATCATCCGAATCTACCCGTCATCAGAAAAGCTGAAACCCAGCTAGTGCCAGGGCTACCCGTCACTAGAATTCTAGAGGTCGTAGAAAAGCTTCAGCCTAAATGTGTCGTCATGGGCAGCCAGGGACGCACGGGACTGGCCCAGGTATTCGTGGGTTCGACGGCTGAGAACGTAGTGCATCTTTGTCCGGTTCCGGTCACGATCGTCAAGTCAAAACACTTTCCAGCCACATCATAATTCAAGGGAAACCTGGCAATGCACAGAGCCTTTAACTCAAGTAAATTCTGCACTGTAGAGCAAATGCCCCTGCTGATCGTCATGGGGGTGATGTTAGGGCTTATCTCATTCCCCGTGCTGGCCGGCGCCGATGCGGGCCAGGGCATGGAATGGGGGCAGATGGCCATGAAGCTGCTGGGTGGCCTGGCCCTGTTTCTGTACGGCATGGAGCAGATGGCCGATGCCCTCAAGGCGGTGGCGGGTGAGCGCATGAAGGTGATCCTGGCCAAGCTGACCAGCAACCGTTTTCTGGGCGCCATGACCGGGGCCTTCGTTACTGCGGTGATCCAATCCTCCTCGGTGACCACGGTGCTGGTAGTGGGCTTCATCACTGCCGGGTTGATGTCGGTGTCCCAATCGGTCGGGGTGATCATGGGCGCCAACATCGGCACCACGATTACCGCTCAGATCGTCGCCTTCAAGGTCACCAAGGCCGCTCTGCTGATGATTGCGGTGGGGTTTGGCATGCTGTTTTTCTCTCAGCAGGAAAAGATCAAGCAATGGGGTGGCATGCTTATGGGCCTGGGTCTGGTGTTTTTCGGCATGAGCGTGATGAGCGATGCGATGAAGCCGTTGCGCGCCTATCAGCCGTTCCTGGACCTGATGGTGCAGATGGAGAATCCCTTGATCGGCATCCTGATCGCGGCCGCCTTCACCGGCTTGATCCAGTCCTCCTCGGCCACCACCGGAATCGTGATCGTGATGGCCAGCCAGGGCTTCATCACCCTGCCGGCAGGCATTGCGCTGGCCTTCGGGGCCAATGTCGGCACCTGTGTTACGGCCTTGCTGGCCTCCATCGGCAAGCCTCGCGAGGCGGTGCGCGCGGCGGGGGTGCACATCATGTTCAATGTCGCGGGGGTGCTGGTCTGGATCGCCTTCATTCCGCAGCTGGCTGAATTCGTCGCCTGGATGTCGCCCTCGACGACGGGTTTGACCGGCACCGATAAGCTGGCCGCCGAGGCCCCGCGTCAGATCGCCAATGCGCACACCATTTTCAATGTGGCCAATACGCTGATCTTCATCGGCTTCACCACTCAGTTCGCACGCATCGTGGAGAAGCTGATCCCGGACAAGCCGATGGAGGAGCAACTGGTCATCGCTCCCAAGTACCTGGATGATGTGTTGGTCGAGACCCCCACGCTGGCCTTGGAGCGGGTGAGGATGGAGATCGGACATATGGGTGAGCGGGTGCAGGAGATGCTGGATCGCTCCATGCCGGCCTTTATGAGTGGTGAGCGAGA
>JAAEPA010000046.1 GCA_024222475.1 Gammaproteobacteria bacterium
CAACATGCGAGGGGCCGATCTGAGTGATGCCGATCTCTCGAATGCGGTCATGGGAGGGGCCATTTTACGCCGGGCCATTGTAAGCAATGCCAATTTTAAAGACGTGGAGTTGGCGACAGTGACCATGGACTACGCCAATTTCTCCAAGGCGCTAAACGCCGATGTGCCATCCTACAAACCGAATCTGCGGTGAACACCCAATCTAATATGCGGTTACTCACGGCCAAAGGCATCTTGCCTGTTGGCGTCCTTATTCAATGCCTATGTTATCTGTCTCTGGCATTCCCAGTGTTAGGGTTTACACAGAACCCCGATAGCATGAACAACATCATCGTGCCCGTTCGATCCCATCAAGTGGCGACCAATACCGTGCCTATCGGGGGTTCTGTGGTAGCACATAAATCAGTCATATTGACGGCTCAGTTACCGGGCCGAGTGGTGAACATCGCCGGTGAAGAAGGCGATCGATTCGGCCATGATACCGTGCTCCTGTCACTCAATGTTGAAGAGCTGCTTGCCAAGCGCCGCGCCGCGGAAACCCAATGGGCGAGTGCCGCCGCGGAATTGAAAAATGCCGCCGTCCAGTATTCACGTCGGCTGGCCTCACCCGCCACGACTTATCAGGCCCCCGGCGGCATGGGGGTGCCCGGTATGTTCGATCAGGTGTTTACCAATCCCATGTCCTCCATGATGGGTCTGCGCCGACCGGGGATAGAGCGTGGTGCCGATATTTACAGCGGCGGCACCCGCGTCGATCAAGCACGTCATTCCCTGGAGCAGGCCCGCTCACAGATCGCCCAGATCGATACCAAATTACGTGATGCCAAGAGCATTGCGCCGTTCGATGGCGTGATCGTCAAAAAGTATGTAGAGGAGGGTGATACCGTGCAGCCCGGTCAGCCGCTGCTGGGTTTCGAAGATATGAGCCAATTGCAGATCGTGGCGGATATCCCCACCCGACTCAGCAACATCCTTCAGGAAGGAAACCAGGTGGCCGCCCGTACCGATGTCAGCAATACTACGATGTCCGTGAGAGTCGCGCTCATCTTTCCCAAGGCGGATCCCGTGCGTCACACAGTGAGAATGAAGTTTGATTTGCCGTTGGACGTTAAGATAGCCCCCGGGACCTATGCCGAGGTGTGGATACCCATGCCAAGTGTCTCGGATGACAAATTAATCACGGTGCCCGCCGGGGCCGTGGTCCACCGTGGCGGATTGCCCGTGGTCTTCGTGGTCAGTGAACGGAAACGAACCGAGATGCGGCTGGTACGGGTGGGTGAAATCATTCCCTCCGGAGAAATCGTGATCCTGTTCGGATTGCAGGAGGACGAGTTTGTGCTGGACCGTCCCACCTCCACTATGACTTCCGGGCGCACGATATCGGATGATACGTCTGATTCTTCACCTGTTTCATCCCAATCCGACTGAGTATGAATTAGGCTCTATTTCTGTGGTCTTTTTAGCTACAGATTTTCTGGAGGAGTCAATTTCATAGATATTCTTCCGGCGGATTTGACCGCGATGTGACAAGGGTTTTGCGGATAAGATCTTCTCCATTTTTTTGTCGCTCCGAGGAATTTTCCATACACGCCGACCCACTATCACCCATTATTTTCAGCGTCACGATGATCGTCTCCATTGCGTTGATCGGGCGATTCGCGGCACGCAAACTTCATCAGCCATCGGTGCTGGGAGAGCTGCTGATGGGGGTGTTCATCGGCAACTATTTCGCCTATGAAGGTTATGAACTGATCCAGGTGTTGAGGGAGGGGACCGCGGGCATGGAAATCGTCTCCCTGTCGCTGGCGGGTTATAGCTGGGAGAAGGCGGCTTGTAAGGTGCTTGGAGAAGATGCAGGACTGGCTTTTCTCGACATTCTTCGAGGTCCTGACGGTAGCGTGTACCTGCGGGTTCTGCAAGCCACCGATGTGTTCTCCCGGTATGGGGTGGTGTTTCTATTGTTTCATGTTGGGCTCGATACCTGTGTCACTGAATTGAGGCAGGTCGGAGCCGATTCACTGAGGGTGGCGATACTCGGAGTCCTGGCCCCTTTTGGGCTGGGTATGCTCATGGCCGTAGTGATTTTACCCCAGGCATCCAGCGCTGAGCACTTGTTCCTTGCCGCTACTCTCTGCGCTACCAGCATAGGGATTACCGCGCGGGTACTCAGAGACCTGAATCAGATACGATCCCGGGAGGCCAAGATCGTGCTTGGGGCTGCAGTGATGGATGACGTGTTGGGCTTGATTCTGCTGTCTATCGTCTCGGGTATCGTGGTTACGGGCAGCGTGGCGATTGGAGCCGTGGCCCATACCATATTACTGGCGATAGTGTTCATCATAGGCAGCCTGTTTCTGGGACCTTATCTGGTCAAATTCTTGGTATGGCTGTTCTGTCGCATGGGGATCCTAGAGACTAAGTTGTGCATCTCATTTATATTTGTGATGACGCTGGCATGGGTAGCTAATCTGGCCGGATTGGCACCGATTGTAGGCGCCTTTGCCGCCGGGTTGCTCATTATGGACGAATACTTCAAACCCTGTGCCCGATATCATCAAGACAAGTTCTTGATTAAGGATCTTTTTGCTCCCCTGGAGGCCATACTTGCACCGATATTTTTTGTTTTGATGGGCATGCAGGTCAAACTGGAGACCTTCCTCGACTGGCATGTTATTCTGTTGGCGGCAAGTCTGCTTATTGTGGGCGTTATTGGGAAGTTGGTCACCGGTCTGGTGGCGGGACAAGGCGTCAATCGTCTGAGCGTAGGTATAGCAATGATGCCTCGTGGAGAAGTAGGGCTGGTTTTTGCCTCGGTTGGTAAAGGCTTGGGAGTGATCAGTGCGCCGATCTTTTCTGCGGTCGTGCTGATGGTGATCGTTACCACCCTCGCCGCGCCTCCTCTGCTCAAGTGGACACTTGGGGAGGGTCCGCCCGGGGAGGGTGGCGAGCAAGAACACGGCTAAGCTAGGTACTCGACAAATACCGGGACCAATCATTGCGCAAGTTTTGAAAAATCACGGTAGTAGGACGATGAGTTAAACTGTGAACCAAGTTACAGTTTGTAAACGGAATTCCAAATAACCTTAAAACTGAACGACCACCGGCTTTAGCCGGTGGTCGTTCAGTCTGTGGGTGTTTTACCAAAAACAAATTAATTAAATGTGATAGCAAAACCGTCCTCTTTCTGTTGGCTGTTGCGTCACTATCTTAAATACGGGCGAGGAAGCGAGTTGGATTTATCGTTTTAGTGGAATTATTATCCAGATCATATCCGCCCGCCCCAGCCATGCGGATGACACCTAGCCCGCGTAAGATGTGATGAGCTTGCGAACCGCATTGATCGAGGGACATGACCGAATACCGCCGAGCAAAGGTCAATGGCGTAAGTTGTTTTTCACAGTCAACTGTGCCGGATGCCATGGCATCCGGAGGTTGGTCGGGTATATTAATTTACTGCCGGGGTTGTTCTAGACCGTATGTTTTAACCGGAAAGTTAAAATATATGATCTATTTGTCATTCGCTACGCTGACTAGCTAGCCGGACGAATTCCGTGCCGTGGCATTTCGGGCAGGGGGGAATATGCCCGGTTTTGCGGAATCTGATAAGTTCTTCACAGGCTCGGCACTGTAAGGTTCCCGGGGCGCTGATTTCTCCACAATGGTAGAGACGAGGGCTGCGGGCACTAACCGCCAGCTGTGCCAGTTCCACCCGGGTTTGGTCGGCGACCTGGCTCATCAGGTCTACTAATCTGACCTCGATCAGCTCCATATCCATGTGGAACCACGATTTCAGTTCTGAGCTCGTATCGTTTAGATGTTCGGCAAACTCATGGATATCCCGTTGCAGATATTGGCCTATCTTTTCCGCCTCATCACGGGATATCTCACCTAGCTCAATAGCCTTTTCTCTGGCGACTTGGATGGCATGTTCCAGGGGGGGAGCGGTTTTGTGCTCGGCGGTATCCAGAGCATGTCTCACCCGCTCCATCATCCGGTCATAGGCCTGAATCAGTCTTTCTTTAGTATCTAATTCATTCATAATAAGCACTTCGTTTATATTCGCTTGCAGCGAATCAAGATCACAACGACCCCGATAGTTTAAGTATAGCTCAGTTAGCGCAGTTCTCCGGCTGTTACTTTACCATGGCCGCTGCTATGCTTTGGGCCTTTTCCACAATGCATCCGAACCATGAATAAGACTTACGACCCAACCGAGATCGAATCAGAGGCTCAGCGCTATTGGGAGGAGCACAAGAGCTTCAAGGCCGTGGAAGATCCCAGTAAAGAGAAATTCTATTGTCTTTCCATGTTTCCTTATCCCAGTGGGCGTTTGCACATGGGGCATGTGCGCAACTATACCATCGGTGATGTCTTTAGCCGTTATCAGCGGATGCTCGGAAAAAATGTCATGCAGCCCATGGGCTGGGATGCCTTTGGGTTGCCGGCCGAGAATGCCGCGTTAAAAAGAAATGTCCCGCCAGCTCAGTGGACCTATGAGAATATCGACTATATGCGCGATCAGCTTAAGCAAATAGGCTTTGCATATGATTGGGATCGAGAGCTGGCGACCTGCACGGTGCAGTATTATCGGTGGGAGCAATGGCTTTTTACCAAGTTGCATGAGAAGGGGCTGGTCTACAACAAAAAGGCGGTCGTGAACTGGGATCCGGTGGATCAGACGGTTTTAGCCAATGAGCAGGTGATCGATGGCCGGGGCTGGCGCTCGGGTGCCTTGGTGGAGCGACGCGAGATCCCGCAGTGGTTTCTGAGGATTACGGCGTTTACCGAGGAGCTGCTTGCTGATCTGGAAAAACTGGAAGGCTGGCCGGAGCGGGTGTGTACCATGCAGCGCAACTGGATAGGACGATCCGTCGGTGTGGAACTGGTCTTTGAGGTCGAGGGTGAAACTGATCCGCTCACCGTATATACCACCCGCCCGGACACCTTGATGGGTGTGACCTATGTGGCGGTGGCGCCCGAACATCCCTTGGCAGAGAAGCTTGCCCTCGCAAATCCAGCCTTGAAGGCATTTTTGGAGGAATGCCGGCAGACCCGCGTGGCCGAGGCGGATATGGCTACCTTAGAGAAAAAAGGGGTGGCTACGGGCCTACAGGTCTTACATCCCATCACCGGTGAGCGGGTACCGTTGTGGTGTGCCAATTTTGTATTGATGGGGTATGGGGCCGGTGCGGTGATGGCGGTTCCCGCCCATGATCAGCGCGATTGGGAGTTTGCTCACAAGTATGGCCTGGCGATAAATCAGGTCATATTTCCCCTTGATGAGGCCCAAGCAGCGGATATCGAACAAGCGGCCTTTGTCGATAAGGCTGTATTAAAGAATTCCGGTGAGTTCAATGGTCTGACTTCAGATGAGGCCTTTGATGCAATAGCCGATCAGCTGCAGAAAAATGGTAAGGGGCGGCGTCGTATCAACTATCGATTGCGCGACTGGGGTGTTTCCCGACAGCGTTATTGGGGTTGTCCTATCCCGATTGTCTATTGTCCTGGTTGTGGGCCGGTGGCCGTGCCCGAAGATCAGTTGCCTGTGGTATTGCCGGAACAGGTGAAATTTGAGCAAGTAGGTTCCCCATTGCGCAATATGCCCGAATTTTATGAGACGAACTGCCCCAGATGCGGCACCGAGGCCAGGCGGGAAACCGATACCTTCGATACCTTTTTTGAGTCCTCTTGGTACTATGCGCGCTATTGCTCACCCGATGCCGATCAGGTCATGGTGGATGAACGCGTCGATTATTGGTTACCGGTAGATCAATATATCGGGGGCATCGAACATGCCGTGCTACACCTGCTCTATGCACGATTTTTTCATAAACTGATGCGTGATGAGGGTTTGGTCAAAGGGGACGAGCCCTTTGCTCGGTTGCTGACCCAGGGTATGGTGCTCAAGGATGGAATGAAAATGTCTAAATCTAAGGGCAATACTGTAGATCCTGAGGGACTCATCGAAAAGTATGGCGCCGATACGGTGCGCTTGTTCGTTATGTTCGCTGCCCCCCCGGACCAGTCTCTGGAATGGTCTGACACTGCGGTCGAAGGGGCCTTTCGCTTTTTAAGACGTCTGTGGAACCAAGTCCATACTCATATCGCTGCAGGTAATTCCGATACGAGTCACCACGGTGAGTTCAATGAATCCCAACGAGACATGCGGCGTAAACTTCATGAAACCATCGCTAAGGTTAGTGACGATGTGGGGCGTCGTCACACCTTTAATACCGCCATTGCCGCAAACATGGAGTTGCTCAATGAATTGGGCCGTTTCAATGATGATACCCCAGCAGGTAGAGCCATAATGCAGGAGGTGCTTGAGGCTATAGTGCTGATGCTCTCGCCCATCGTACCTCACATCGCACACAGCCTGTGGAAGGCCTTGGGCCATCATCGTGCACCGGTTATCGATAGTCCTTGGCCCACGGTGGATAAGGCGGCCCTGGAGCAGCGGAATATTGCTCTGGTGGTCCAGGTCAATGGCAAACGACGTGCCCAGATCTCAGTGCCTGCGCAAAGCGATCGCGCTAAGCTTGAAAAGGTCGCGCTTGCCAATGAAAACGTACAGCGGTTCATGGAGGGCAAAACATTGCGCAAAATTATCGTCGTTCCGGGGAGGTTGGTAAATGTCGTCGTGCATTGAGGGCAGGTGAAATGAACGGTACACGGTGGGTGAGCCTTCACGGTGGACTCGGGTCCACGTTAACACGCAGTGTGATCTTGCTGTTGGTGATCTCACTATGGGGGTGTGGGTTTCAGTTGCGAGAGGCCGCGGATCTTGCACCCGAGCTCTCCCGGACCCTTATCAAGGGGGTGTCGTCTTACAGCAATTTTGCCGCTAAGCTACGTCAGCAACTTCGTGCCAATGGTGTTCAGACAGTCGACGCTAAGGAGCAGGCAACGGCCGTCTTGCGTATTCTTAAAACTAAGCGTGGCCGGCGTGTGCTGTCCGTGGGTGACAACGGCAAGGCTCGGGAAATCCAGTTATTTTCAGTGCTTTCTTTCGAAGTTAAGGGGATGGATAAGGAAGTATTGCTGGAAAAACAGACCATTAGGCTGACGCGAGATTTCGTATTCAATGAAAATGAAGTGTTGGGTAAGGCGCAAGAGGCCGAGTTGCTGCGGCAAGATATGGAGGGGGATCTCATCAGGCTTATGCTGTATCGCCTGCAGTCGGTGGGGCAGGGCTAGGAGGCTGTCGGATTTAGGGCTGATCTACTGCGGAAAAGCCGGATTTGGCTAGATTTCCCGATCCTTTTCGTCAAATAGCTACGGCTATTCTCCTCAAACGACCAGACAATCTGTCTCGAACTCGCTTCCCCTCGCGACGGCCCCCCAATGCCGTACCCGCTCCTTGCGCCGGGACGTGACGATCATGTATCTGGCCGGCACCGGCACGCACCGCGGCACGCCCTGGAGCCTTGTCCAGTGAGCTTCCGCCCGGTACGGGAGATGGAC
>JAAEPA010000047.1 GCA_024222475.1 Gammaproteobacteria bacterium
GCATACTTGAAGTAATTGCACACCATGCCCGCAACGCCCCACCCCCTATGCTGACAATCTTTTCCGAACCCCCCTTCATGTCAAGCCCTTTCGACCACGTATTGAGTTGTAAAGCAGATTGATCGGTCCCCTATAAAAATAGCCTTTTTCTACGAAATTGGGTGCGGAATGTACGACTTATCACTTGAATTTAGGTATTTTCAATCTCGCTGGAATTTTCCTTACTCTCTTTTGCTCCGCCGGACGGATTGGTAAATTGATTATTCAGTATCTGTACGAATTGATCAGCGGCTTCCCGGGTTCGTATTACTCGCCTCTTGCTAAACCGGTTCCAACCTAAGGGACGACGCATGAAAATACTACGCCAGTAGCGAGTATTGGCTAAGAAAGCATGCACCAGATCGCCCAAACCTTTAGCCTTTGCCAACTTACGAGCCATATATTTCGCCACCAGTTTGCGCATCCAAAAATGGATCGCACCAATACCAATAATAATCAGCGCCAGCAATACCGTCCGGTCAATACCTGGGGAACCCAACAGACCTAGCCAAGGCGGCTCAAAACTGCTCCCCAGCCAATAGCCTGCATTGATGGTAAGCCCCAGCAGTACCACAATGGTGGGTATAAGAACGATGGCATCTAACAGCAATACGCGCTTAGACCAAATACTTAACAATTCACGCAACTTGGGTACGATACGATGTTCGATATCATTGGCAGTATTTTCCAGTGCCCCAATGATACGATAGAGACGCTCAACACTTACCTCTGAGATGCGTTGAGTTATCTCTCCTAAATCGGCATCTCTTTTAGACTGGTAGCGTTTTTTCTGGTTCTCATCCGCCATCGGCATTGCAACCGCATCATTATATATGGCGTAAAATCGTCCACTGGCCAACCCGCACTGAGCTAATGCCCGTTGCCAAGCGGCAATGACATCCTCGGCATTGTCCTCCTGGGCTGTGGTATCGATTTGATTAAGTATAAATAGAACCTTGTTGGCATCATTGCGACGTACCGTACCCGCCACTAAATGCTCCAGAGTATCCTGCATAGCACCTGGTTCCGGGTGACGGGCATCGAAAAACACCAACACCAAATCGGACAAATCAATAATATGGTCGGTGATGCGCAGGGTAGAATTACGTTGCTGATCGGCATCGAAACCAGGGGAATCAATTAAAATCTTTCCACGAATCGCCTCGGAGGGACAGGTCTTTAACTGCAGATAGGTATCGACACGACCACCTTCACCACTGGCGACCTTCTCTATCTCCTCACTAATCTGGTAAAACGGAAATCGGGGATCTGCATCCAAGGCCAAACCGGGTAACACCCGTGCCTCATCATCTTGGGTAAAACAGATGACAGTAAATTTATCATCTACCGCTTGATTCCCAGTTTTTTGCAATTTATGGCCAACATAATTGTTAATAAAACTCGATTTACCCGCGGAAAAGGTTCCGAGAATAGAGACCAATGGCCACCAGGCTATCTTGGTAGCAAAAGAGTCATCCCGCTTCAACAATCCGAGACGGTAAGCTACTTTGTCAAGCTCTTGAAAACTAGCAATAATATCGATTAATAGCGGATTTTCATTCGCTAAGTGCTCACGCAGACTTTCAATTCTTTCGTTCAATCCTTTTGTGGGACTCGCAAACATGATTTCTCCGAGATAAAAAAAGTCAAATTAACGTAATACCTAGATACTGCAATTTGTCACTCACACATAGTACAAACTCTTGCAGGATCTAGCTACTAACCAAATATTTCTTCGGCTAAATGATGGACTTCAGCCGCTGCCTTAGACGAAGGACTAAGCTCAAATACCGCTAACCCTTCACTAAAGGAGCGACGGTAATCCATACGCAGATATAGACGTGATTTCAACGGCTTAATATGTGGCAATAACTCCAGGGCTTGATGTGTTTCCCGTGTTTCACGCACCAATAAATGAGTATCTGCTCTATTGACAAAACCCAATACCTCAGGCATTTTTTTACGACTACATACTTTTTTTATCAATGCTAAAAAACGCTGAGTAGACCATACATCCGCCTGGCTGGGGGTTACTGGAACAACTATCCGATCAGCCACCTTCACGGCATATTTCATAGCCACCATATCGGCAGTCCCCACATCAACCAACACATCTACATCCGACCCAGCATTACCGTTTAGATGCTTATATTCCTGCCTCAAATCCAAATCCGGCGAATAACCCTCTTCACGACGCAGATCAACGACATCGGTCAGGGTGTGCTGTGGATCCAGATCGAATAATCGGGTCATCTGCTTATGGGTAGCCAGCCAAATAGCCAAATTAAAGTTTACGGTGCTCTTTCCTGTCCCACCCTTGAGGTTGGCGATTAAGGTAATCATGATTCAGGTTTGCAAATGTGTCTATTTAACACAAGTAGATTGAGGATGGGCTGAGCGAGACCACTGAATTACCAAAGCGGCAGAAATGGTAGAGCAGTTTCCGAGATTGGCAATATCCACTCTAAAGGTTGTACTACGTTGCCACGGTTCCCCCGATTCGTTCGCCTAGCTAGTCCGGGCACATAGGGATATGTCCTAGCTGAAGGCCGATATCCTCTATCATCGTAAGTTGACGAATAGCTGGATCTTGCGTCTGCCATACCGAGATCGTATCTATCATTATAATAGCCGTTTCGATAACGATTGTCCTCATCATTATAAAGGTCTTGACGATACTGATTTCCATAACGCTCATCCGCCTTGCTAGAAATATAATTTTGGTAGTCATCCCCTGGATAACTACTAATGCCGGCATGACGACTATCACGATAATTTCCTTTGGGATTATATTCCTGATATGGGATAGGAGAGTAATATTCAGAAACGTAATTTCCTGTCCGGCGTGGAAAGGATGACTTCCCAGGATCCACTAACGATGAATAAGGATCATGGCTTACAGCGGGACAACCGAGGGGTTGCTGAGGTTGGGATGATTGGCTATTAATGCTCCCCCGCCGGCCCAGAGTGGACCAGGGGTTACGCCTGTTAATCTGCTGCTGTATTGGTTTAATTGCTAATATATTCGTTGGACTCACCGTAGGCCTTGATATCGGAGGAAAATATACCCCTTCGGCCCAATGGCGGTTTCTTTCATCATCGGCAAAGACCAGGGTCACACCCAAGAGTAGTAGAAAAACCAAGCACGTTCTAACCATCTTCTGTACTGTTGGCCCCCGGCATTCCCAACGTTTCAATCAACGAATCCCCAGGAGTAACATAAGGATCTTTGGGTAAAGCTGAAGGCTGATAATGTGAAGATTGTACGCCGCAAGGATTTGCATAATATCCATCGACCCCTAGCGGAACCATATTCTTCTGTGATACTACAGTATTATAACGAGACCCCTCAATAATTTGGATAAGTATATCATTTTAATAAAATTAGCCCTACTCCTCCAGCATATCCTTTTTTAGTTGAATACCGCGACGAGCCTTTCTGGGTTGGCGCTTTACAGTTTTCCCCCTCTTATTTACCGCTGCACTTCCTGCCGTTTTAGATGTTTCCAATCCTTCGAAACCGGTAGCCTGTTGCTCAAGCGGCTTCGCATCAATACCGGAGACGAGTTCATTATTAATTGTAGCCTTTTTTGTTGTCGGTGCGGTCGTTTTTTGTGGGGCTGGATCCTGAATGCCTATCTTTTTCTTGGATCTCGAGCGTTTTTTAGATAATGGCTTGCGTTGCGATGCTGTAGATTCAGCTCCCTTTGAGCTGTTCGAACTCTCCTCGGGAACAAGCGGCTCAACCGCCACAGACGACTTTCTTTCTGCCTCTTCCTGCGAACGCTGTTGTTGGGTTTCTTTAGGCTTCCGAGACGCTTCAGTTTTGACTTCCGAAGAAGCGCTCTTGTTCGAGACAGCAGACGCATTGGCACGAGATCCGCTCTTACGCTTGAATATCTTGATAATACTGGCGGTAAGATCGATGACACCGAAGACGATATCCTTGGCAAGCACAAATACATAGAGTCCAGCATAATACAGCAAGGAAGACCGTGACCGGCTGGATGAAGTCTTACCACTTGCCATACTGCCGT
This sequence comes from Gammaproteobacteria bacterium, assembly GCA_024222475.1. Classification (GTDB taxonomy): domain Bacteria; phylum Pseudomonadota; class Gammaproteobacteria; order JAAEPA01; family JAAEPA01; genus JAAEPA01. The sequence continues at coordinate 4,077 of JAAEPA010000047.1, forward strand.
GTTCCGGCGATAACCCACCAGGCACTGCCACAGCCGCCCCGGCCCCGGCCCCGCCTGCACCTAGAGGAGGCCCCTCGTCATCTACATCCACACCGAAGGCCTTGCGTGCTGAGATACAACCTAGCGGGATAATGAGCAGAGTTAGCGCCGTTGATATCAGCACTCCAAACAGTAGCGAAACCGCCATTCCCTGAAAGATGGGATCAAACAAGATAACGCTGGAGCCGGCGACCAGCGCAAAGGCAGTAATAACGATCGGTCGGGTACGTGTCTTACAAGAATTGATCACTGCATCGACGACATGAACACCACGCTCGATCTCGTGCTTTGCAAAATCTACCAACAGGATCGAGTTGCGCACAATGATACCGGCCAGGGCGATAAATCCAATCATCGAGGTCGCGGTAAACTCAGCGTTGAGCAACCAATGCCCCGGGATGATCCCGATCAGCGTCAACGGAATGGGGGCGACTACAATAGCAGGTAAGGTGAAATTACCGAATTCCCACACCACCAGCATGTAGATCAGAATTATCGCTACAGCGAAGGCGATGCCCATATCACGGAAGGTCTCGTAGGTCACCGTCCACTCTCCACCCCATTCAAATCCGGATTGGTGGCTGTCACCTGGCGGGCCAAGATAATTTCCCGACATTGTTATGCCGTCAGGTGTCTGGTACTCCTTCAGCATGTCTTCGACCTCAAACATGCCATAGATCGGAGAGGCCAGGCGTCCTACGGTTTCACCCGTGACATAATCCACCGGACGCAGATCCTTCATATAGATGGGCTTATCCTGAATGGATTGATGAAAGTCGCCGAGCTCAGAGAGCGGGACGGTAGACCCGGTGGGCGTCATGACCGGCAGCTGGGTAAGCCGGGACAGATCAGAACGCGCGGCCAGCGGCATTTGCAGCACTATCATGGTAGGCTCAAGCAGCGCCTGGGTCTTGATGTCCCCCAAGATATAGCCCCCCATGGCCATCTCCAGAGTCTTATTGATATCGTCTACGGAGATGCCCAGACGCAGGGCCTTTTCTCGGTTGACGACAAACCGCCACATCTGATAATCCGCCTCCAGATAATTGTCGACATCATCGATATATTCAGCCTTCTCAAACATGCCCGTCATGTCTTCAACCACCTTGCGGCGGACCTCGGCGCTGGGACCATAGACCTCTGCGACGACGGACTGCAATACCGGTGGGCCTGGTGGCATCTCCACGACTTGGATACGCGCCTCGCCCGTATCCAAGGATTTGATCATCTCGCGCGCCTGTACTGCAATGTCATGGCTGGTTCGTGCGCGCATAGTCTTGTGCGTTAGCTCCACCTGAATATCGGCCATCCAGGGCTTATCACGCAAATAATAATGGCGCACTAGACCGTTGAAATTGAAGGGTGAGGCTGTTCCCACATAGGTTTGTATGTCCGTGACTTCCTCGATATTACGCAGTGTTTCGGCAATGCTATGGACCAGGTTTGCGGTAATGGGTAGCGCTGTGCCTTCAGGCAAGTTTACCACCACATTGAACTCCGGCTTATTGTCTAAGGGCAACATCTTGACCCGAACATCTTTAGTATAGAATAGCGCGCAACACAGAAAAAATACCACGATGATTGAGACCAGAAACCCCCAACCATACAGCCGGTTGGTGATCATAGGAATAAGTAATTTGTGATACATGCGTCCCATACGCTCACTCTGGCGGTGCTCTTTTTCTTCAGCCTTCTCCAGCTTTTCGAGGCTTGGTCTGAGAAGAAAGGTCAACCATGGGGTAAATATAAATGCCGCAAACAGGGAAAACACCATCGCTACCGAACCCAAGGCGGGGATGGGTTGCATATAAGGCCCCATCATACCGCTAACGAAACCCATGGGCAGCAGAGCAGCAATAACGGTAAAGGTCGCCAGGATAGTTGGATTGCCAACCTCGCGTACCGCATCCACCGAGGTCTCGGTATCCATCTCGCCTCTTTCCAGCCAGCGTCGATAGATATTTTCCACCACCACGATGGCATCATCGACCAGGATCCCTATTGAGAATATGAGTGCGAAAAGGCTCACCCTATCGATAGTATAATCCATCATCCAGGCACTAAACACGGTGACCAGGATCACGATCGGGATGATGATGACAACCACTGTCGCTGCCCGCAGCCCAAGAAAGAAAAACACCAACACGGCCACCGCGGCGGTGGCAATAAACAACTTGAACAACAATTCGTTGACCTTATTCTCGGCGGACTTCCCATAGTTGCGGGTGATGCTGACCACCACGTTGTCGGGGATGATGCGGCCCTTTAAATAGGCCACCTTATCTAAAATAGCCTCGGCCACGGTCACACCGTTAGAACCTTTTTTCTTGGCAAGAGCAATGGTTACGGCGCTATTACCATTACTCACATGCTTTAAGGAATAGGCCGACCCCGTATAGTAACGAACCATACTATGGGTCTCGCTGGGCCCGAGAATGACATTCGCCACATCACGAACATAGATGGGCCTGCCACTTTTGATACCCAAAACCAGTTGTTCGATATCCCCCTTACTCTCCAGATATGCGCCAGTATAAAGATTAAACGTCTGCCCGCTGAACTCCAGCCCCCCGACCCCCATCTCCGCATTTGCCGCGGCGATAGTTTTCGCAATATGCCCAAGGGTAACCCCATGCCCCTCCAGGGTTTCAGGCTGCACCTCCACCCTGACCTGTTCGGTACGCCCGTGCACCACATAACCCTGGCTGGTATTGGGAACTTCATTTACCCGTTGCAGCACATCCAGGGCGACAAGATTAAGGGTGGCATCATCGACCTCGCCGGACCAGAGCGTCAATGTCACGATGGGAACATCGTCTACACCCTTAGGTTTTACCAGGGGTTGCGAAACGCCCGGCGGAATCTTGTCCATATTGGATTCCAGCCGATCGTAAAGCTTGACCAATGAAGACTCCAGATCCTCGCCCACCTTGAACTGTACCGTGACCATGGCCGCATCGCGCAAGGAGGCCGAATACACATGTTTTACACCGGTGAGTTCCCCCATAAGGCGCTGCAAAGGATCCGCCACCAGGGTAGCCACCTGCTCTGCCGAGGCGCCCGGATAGCGTACGAAGATATCCACCATGGGTACGGAGATCTGTGGGTCCTCCTGGCGTGGTGTGATAACAAGCCCCAACATACCAATTGCGAGACTGGCTATGAGCAACAATGGTGTTAAGGGCGAATGGATAAAGGCCTTCGCCATCTTCCCGGCAAGACCCAGATCATCTTGCCGTTGATTATTTTCTGGGTTGGTATGGTTTGATGTGTCGTTGCTGGTCATAATCGGCCCGTAATTCAATTTTCGGTCCTTCCTCGCAACCCCTGGCTGCCTAGGAATCCCTTGGATTTAAACCTACATCCTGCAAGTGATCATGCTTACATGGGTGATAAATATTGCTTCGCAGTACGAATTTGAGACCGAGCGGAGTAGTGGCACAGGGTAAGGATGAAATCCTTGTTGTGATATCCGAAGGAATAAATATCGCCATACGGGTCAAGAGGCACCGCTATGTGGTCCGAGATTTCTACCTAGGGTTGATTCGACAAGCCCGGCATCCAACCCGAGGAGGCGCCCGGTGGTGGCCTGTTGATGATACGCTCACCAGCCCTCAATCCGGAAAGAATCGTCACATCTTGAGCGCCCACCTTCGGACCCAACCTAATCAAGCGCAGTTCTGAGCTTTTCTTATCTGTTACGACGAGCACACCAGGTAGACTGCCGGCTCTAATCAGGGCGCTGGAGGGAATGACCACGGTCGCATCATTTGGAACCTGGCCGTTTGGAACCATGACTTCGGCATACATCCCTGGACCGGCAGTTATCGTTGTCGGCAGGTCAAATTTAACGGTCACGGTATGCTGACTTGGATCTGCTTGAGGATAGATTTGGGCAACCCTAGCATCCACCCGGGTCTGGGTAGTATCCAGATAAGCGGGTACAAACATACCGATCCTTAGATGCTTAACCAAAGTAGCCGGCACCTCGGCTTGGATGCGCAAATATTTAACATGCCCAAAGCTTAACAGTGGCTGCCCTGGTTGTACGGTATCACCCACCTCAATCATCTTTGCCAAGATCACGCCCTCGAAGGGAGCGATACTGCGTGCATCCCGCAATGCGGCGTCTATCTCTTCGAGTTGGCTACGGGCCTGCAATACGGCACTTTGAGCCTGATTTATTCCAGTGGCCGATCGATAAAGGTCGGCATGACGTTCCAGCCGACTGTCACCCTGCCCCATCATATTACCCATTCCCTTGGTAACCATCTGATCGAACATGGACGGCATACCCATACCCATGCCTCTGGCCTGGCCTATGCTCTGTGATCGGGGTGAATAAAGTTCTCGGCTATACTGCACGTAGGTATTGCGCAAAGAGGCGTCCGCATTCGCCATCTGGGCAAGAACGGCGTTGCGTTTCGCCAACAGATCGTCATCGTCTATCCCCACCAGAGTCTTCCCGGCATCGAACATATCGCCTTCCTCCCCGGCGATGAATTCCACCCGCCCTGGAATCTGCGCGGCAAGAGTCACCTCCTTGTAGGGAATCACTGTACCGCCTAACACAGCTTTACCTTGTAATTGGACTGTACCAACAGTAATGATTTCAGCTGCTGAGGACGCAAGACCGGCCAATGAGCCAATCAGAAAAACCAGGATTCTTGAATAACGCACAGTTACCTCACAAGCCTAAATTGTAGTTGGAATACGTATCAATTGGCACAAATTACAACCGAGTAACTTCACCTATGAAGCCAAAACGAGTTAGATTTATAAAGACATACGTAATTATACTTATATTTTTGATATTAATATATCATAATACTTGAACTCTAAACCTTACCGCTCAAGGAAATGCCTAGATCACTGCAAGTGATCGCACTTATGGAGTGTAACACATTGATTCGTAGAGCGAATTTAAGACTCAGTGGAGTCCTTATCGTGATTTCTGAGAGAGAAAATATCGCTATACAGATCAAGAGGTTGTGCTATATGAGTGCGATCACTTGCAGAATCTAGGCATTAGCTGGTCAGCGGTCACTATAGCTTTCCAGACGCGGGAAAAGTCAGCGGTCTACTCCATACTCATCAACTCGATGATATTTATGCCCATTAAACATATTCGCGGCAATCGGACCACCACCTTAAGGTATACTCTACGATCCCAGCGAAAAAATAGATAACCCCTCCCCTAAAATTCCAGCATCGAATCAAGTAAGGCCTATGCATTTTAAATCGATTATCAGCTCAAAAAAGGCGCTGACAGCCCTGTGCGACGAATTAATACAGTGCAATTGGATTGCTTTAGATACCGAGTTTATCCGCGAAAAAACCTATTTTCCCCGACCGTGCCTCATCCAGGTCGCAACACCACAATTGATTGCTTGCATAGATCCCCTGAAGCTGAATTCACTGGCTCCCTTGATCGAGATATTCAACAAAACCACAATCACCAAGGTCTTCCATAGCGCCTCTCAAGACCTAGAGCTCTTATACCAACTCACCGGCGCCTTACCCAAACCGGTGTTCGATACCCAGATTGCCGCCCGCATGCTAGGATATGCTGATCAAATAGGCTATGGGAACCTCGTACACCAGCTGCTAGGGGTCACTCTGGGCAAAGCCCATACCCGCACCGACTGGAGTATCCGCCCACTGAGTGATGCACAACTTCATTACGCAGCCGACGATGTGCGATATCTTTGTCAGCTCTATACCCAACTTACCCATGCACTAAGCGAAAAGGGGCATCTTGACTGGGTTAAAGAGGATTGTGAGCGACTATACCAGGAAAGCAACTTCAAGGTGTGTATTGATGACGCCTGGATGCGTGTGCGTGGCGCAGACAGGCTGAAGCCTCAGCAGTTAGCTGTATTGAGCACCCTGGCCGCCTGGCGCGAGCAGCAGGCCATGGCCAAAAACCTTCCTCGCCGGTGGTTATTGTCTGACCCCATACTACTAACCCTGGCTCGTAACACCCCTAGAGACCTAGCGGCCTTAGCGAAGACCCGAGAAATATCAGCAAAACCGATTCGCCAATATGGCGAACAACTGATCAGCACTATCGATCGCGGCTTAAAAATGCCACGGGGGCAATGGCCACACAGCAGACTGCAACGACCACCAAAACCGGAGCAGAAGACCCAGGTAGACTACCTGATGAGTATCGTTCGCCACTACGCCTTAAAACAAAATTTGAACCCATCGATACTCACCTCCCGAAATCAGCTTATAAAATTGATCATGGGCGAGCCCGACATCCCGGTGATGCAAGGCTGGCGGGCCGACATCATCGGTAAGAAGCTGCAATCAGCACTCAAAGAACAAGCATGGGTTGAGCCTCAAAAGGGAGATCTAACTATCGAGAAGCATTGAGAAACCCAGACCCTGCAAGGGATCATGCTTACAGAATCTAAGGGATCCTAGAAGGCTGTCCGAGAATGAACCAACCTACTGCGGGCAGCCTCCTAATCGATCTCGAGCGGCTCCAGACCATTCTGGTTTGCATAGTAAGCAGCCAGATCCTTCATGTCCTGCTCTGACAATGGGGCTGCCATCCCGGCCATAATCGCATTCTTGCGGGCACCGGATTTGTACCCTTTCAGTGAGTGCAAGATGTAGTCTTCGTACTGACCCGCGAGATTAGGGAAATTTGGGGTAGGACTATTACCGTCCGGCCCATGGCAAGCCTGACACGCTTGCGACTTCGATTTTCCAGCGCCCGGATCTGAAGCGATTGCCACACTAGACACCAGTAGCCCCGCTAATAAGATGAACAACAGTTTATACATCATAACCCCTCTAAGATTCACGTTATTTCAATTATTTCTATTTTATTCCTGGGCGGTTAAATAGGCTGCGATATCCGCCATATCTTGATCCGAAAGCGAGGCTGCCTGCGCGCGCATGGTGCCATGGTCACGCTCGCCTTTCTTATAGGCCTTCAAGGCCGCAACGATGTAATCCGGATGCTGCCCTCCAAGCTTGGGCACATGATAAGTGGGATACACATTCGTATAGCTAGGCAAACCATGGCAACCCAAACATGTTTGTGCCATGGGTTTTCCTGCCTCCATATCCCCCGCAGCCTGCCCCATACCCGACATTCCTAAACCGAGTATCAAAGCACTAAGTGCTGGAATAAACCTTCTTTTCATAGCGACCCCATATTATTAAATAAGTTATTTTACCTAGATTCTGCAAGTGATCTTACACACACCGGATCGAATCCGATTATCAAAGACACTCCAAAACCCCATAGTATACCGAGTAATTCAACAATAAGGCGAGCACAGAATATCGCATCATTGCTTTTCAAGCCCATGGATATGAGTGTCATTGATGCGGATTAAGAGCGGCTTGAATGGCAGTAAGGAACCCGGGGTTTCATGAACAATAGCCATAAATGGAAGATTCTGGTTGGAGAATTGATAATGCCCATCCTTGATTTCTTGATTCAACGCGCGGATGCCGGCCTCCAATGGATCCAGAAACACTAAGGCATCCCCCATAATTTCCTCGTCATATTCTATGGAGGCTCGAAGGTCCTGGACATCGTATATCGCCTCATTGATTAGATCCCGGTATTCTTCCATCGACCTAGCGCGTATCATCTAACACTCAACTCCTTATTACTTTTGTTCTGTCCTGAAGACACATTCATCATAGGTATACATACCCAGCACAGGAGCAGAAATATGAATATCTACCAACAACTGATCATCCTGCAGATAATCATACTCGCCGGCTGTCAATCCCCTCAGTTCACGGAGGATACCACATCACCCCATATCACTCGCGCACACGACGCTGCTTTTAGGACATATACCGACATCCTCATACCGCAGGAACAGGCTCATATCTATATCCAGTACGGACAGGTACGCAATGTCAATGAGACAAACCTTTATGCCCCTCATTGCAAGCTCTGGCTGCAGAACATCAGTAATGACATCCAGGTTGTTAGAGCCGATACATTTAAAGTCACCGAGGTTAAATATTATACCGATATATTTTTGCTCACTGGAATCACTAGGCTACAGGTTGCCGACCTTCAGTTCTTTGGTAGCGGCGGTGGAGACTTGGGAGACATCATGTATATCACCGATCTAAAACTCTACTCTAGTGAGCAGCGACAAGTGAATAGATTGTTATGTCAACAACTGGACGATGCAGGGCTTGGACAGTATGTCAGCATGATGGAGATTCAGCAGACACTCGGCGATATCGCCAACCTTACACCTAATATAGTCAATTAGTTACAACAAACGAAGATGCCGAGAATCCGTCTTGGGTAGCATCCTGGGTAGCAATTCACTAGTCACTGGGGGGGCTTATCAGGCGGTCTGCTTAGTTCTCGGAATACTGGGATGGTGACGCCCCATAGCGTCCTGTTATCGGATAACGAACCCTGTACAACAGATATTGACGAACCGTGGAGCCATCATACCCTCTCTACCTCCAAAGGCCCACGCCAGTCTTGCGTAATGGGGCCAAACGTAGCTTTTTAAGCGGCATTGGCTTTACCCCTCACTGGTGGGCCTTGCGTAGAATTCAAGCCGAATAAGGCCGTTTTTTGAGGCCTTCTGCAGTGTTCTGTGGCCATCTATCAAGCAACTGTCAAACAAGTTGATCCTGAGGAGGCTGGCCCGGCGTCATTACCCCCCTTGTTACCGGATAACAATCTACCTAAAATACCCATTCGTTATCCGATAACAACCCCCACAGGGAGGCATCCCATGAGCAATAGCCCCACACTGTCGAATGCCCAGCGTCAGGCACGTTATCGCCGGAAGGTGCAGACCGGTGAACTCAAGAGGATTGAGGTCACTCTGCCACTGGAAGACGGCCTCAAGCTGGGCTTTCTGGCCAAGCATTGGGGATGCACACGAACCGACGCCTTCAGGCGGGTACTACTTGAAGCCTGGGAGATGGAAGACCAACCGGTGTGATGGTCTATGGATAGATTGATATGGAACGCAATAATAAAAGCTGGAGATCATGCCCTACTCATCGCATTCGCCCCTGCCGAGGGTTCGGTGGTCATTTTGGAGGTTTATAAGCCCAAGAAAGACGCCAATGGCAAGGCCAAAGGCCAAGACGGGATCTATGAGATTGATAAGCTCGCCGCGGTTGCGGTAATGGAACGCAGGGGCGCTTGGGATGCCGCATATCCCAAAGACGACAGGGTCAGTGACTGGGGATTCGCAATATACAATCCGAACGGGACGCCTAAAAAAATGAACTCAATTGTCCGGTATGTCACACGCCGCTGAAAGAGCAGGACTATCTCTACACCCATCTACCATTGATTAATTATGCCAGGCGCTAAACGGTCCCAAAATGCTGCAGCGGACTTGTTCCCTGACATTGTCCGTTGTTTTTCCTAGCTCCATCAGGGAATTGTGTTTTCCGGGGTTGCTGCTCCTGTTGACCCCTTGGATCGCTCAGATTAGCGTTGGCAAGTCCCGTGAGACGGAGTCGAATTTATCTGGAATCCTTCTCACGGACCTAAAGCAGCAGGATGCCGATCAGGGTGTGCACGTAGCGGTCTGGCCCCAAGTCGTATCTTGTGATCAGTCGTCTAACGATTCCCGTGCAAAACAGACTGCTAGCTTGCGTAGCAGTAGCCTGGAGACGTTTTTCCATAGCTGGATCTGAGCTTCTTGGTCCAGCCGAGCTATGCCTCCGTGGGTGATCTCGATCAGTTCTACCTTGTCCTCTGCGATCATGGTGACGACGCGCTCGGAACCAGCATCCGCTATCCCTTGGATACCAGTCACCGAACCTTTGTGATAGAGCATATTGCAAAACGGTGCGCGCAGGCTTGCGCGCTGCACTGTGAGGTTCCCTGACTGGATCAGCCAGCAGCGATCCGCGAGGTGGCCTTTTTTATAGACCCGGTCACCGCTATCGAGTGTAATGGTTCTCGGTTGTAGGTGCGAAACGACCTGCTCCAACTGCTCAGAGCTGAATCCGGAAAAAAGCTCGGATTTCGCCAGAATGGCAATAAGTTCCTTCGACATGTGCCCACCTCCATATATGGTTATTATGTCGTGCTTAGTATTTCCCTACGCAAATATTACGATATCTGCGGTTAGATGTCATCCCGTCCGGGAAACAGCAGCGATTCAGAACGTGATCTTAGCATGAGCCAGGGGTGGAACATGGGTGTCGAACATGGATGTCACAGCAGGAACATGGGTGTCAGGTCTTGCA
>JAAEPA010000048.1 GCA_024222475.1 Gammaproteobacteria bacterium
CCACGATCAGAATGATGCAGCAGCTCTCCTTCAGGACAACGCTGACCAATGGCCATGTTCAGTGCATCAATGACCAAGTGCCGATTGATCCAGCGACCCATCGACCAACCAACGATACGCCGCGAGTAAAGATCCATCACCACCGCAAGATACAACCAACCCTGGTGTGTCGAGATGTACGTAATATCAGACGCCCAACGCTCGTTCGGACCATCAGCCGTGAAGTCCTGCTCAAGCAGGTTGTCCGCTACCGCATGGCTCGGGTCACGCTGGGTTGTGACCTTGAAAGACAGTTTCGGACAACCTTTAAGGCCGGCTTTTCGCATCAATCGGGCTACCTTGTGCCTTCCACATCGGTGGCCTTCTTCTTTGAGTTCAGCGGTGATCTTCACCGCCCCATACACGCCATCACTGTCGACATGAATGCGCCGTATCACGCGTGTCAGTTGCCGGTCCGTCTTTGATCTCTGACTCTCAGGCCTGACCCGCCAGGCGTAGTAACCGCTCCTCGATACTTCGAGCAACCGGCACATCATCCTCACTGGATACTGCTTGCGGCGTCGATCGATACACATGTATCTCATTTCGACTCCTTGGCAAAGAAAACCGCCGCATCTTTTAAAAAATCCCGTTCCTGCTCTGCCTTGGCAAGCTTACGCTTAAGCTCTGCCACCTCTTCATCTCGGCTCTTGCCCTGACCAGGAAAGGCTTCATCACCCAAAAGCCGGTACTGATCCCGCCAGCGCCTCAGCTGTCGTTCGCTGATCCCCAGATCTTTACAGACTGCCTTATCAGTGACGCCGTCTTCGCTCGCCCGTTTCAAGGCATGACGCTTGAACTCTGGGCTGTATCGTCGATACTTCTTCTTTGGCATGGAACACCTCCTTCCGCATTATGCGGACATTGAAAGGTGTCCACCAAACCCGGGCTGGTCCTACAAGCAGACATCTATTTCACTGTAGCGTAGCATCGTGTCACCAAGGCCGGAGGTGCAGGCAGTGACTGTTCAAAAGACGAAGGAATGGTTGGATCTCGTCGCGTTGATTGCGGAGCTTCACGCCGAACAAGCAGTGCCGAAGGTTCCACTTTGGCCAATCGACTGAATGTTGATCGAGCAAACACGGTGCCCGTACGCACTTTTATGTGGCCACTTTACTTGGTTACTAACAGTACGCGGCGCCATACACGTCTATAC
>JAAEPA010000049.1 GCA_024222475.1 Gammaproteobacteria bacterium
AAGCCATCGCCGCTGTACTGCATGTTCTTGCCGACAAAGCGGCCGGGTTCATCCGCCAACAGATGCAGTTGCGTCTGCATGCCGGCCATGGCGTATATCTGGCCGCCCAAGGCCGGTATGAAAAAGGAATTCATCACTGTATCCGAGGTGATCTTCAAGTTGAGCGGCGTGCCGCTGGGAAACACCAGTTCGTTGACGACGGCGATCTTCTGCTCGGGATAGATAAACAGCCACTTCCAGTCCTGCGCGATCACCTCAACCTCGAGTGGATCCACTGACGACGACAGCTGCTTGTAAGGATCAAGCTTGTGCGTATTAATCCACGAAAGGACGCCCAGCGTTATGATGATCAGGGCTGGAACCAGCCAAATGACGGCATCAAGCAGGGCGTTGTAGGACCAGTCGGGTTCATAGCGGGCCTTCTTGTTGGAGGCTCGGTAACGCCAAAGAAACCCGAACGTCAGCGCAAAGACCGGAATGATCACGATTAACATCAACCCAGTCGCGTCAAACAGCAGATTTCGCTCCGCCAGCGCGATAGGTCCTTTTGGGTCGAGGACGGGGGCGGTATTCAGGCCGCAGCCAGCAACCAATGAGGCTAGCGCCAAAGTTGACACAATTCTTAGTTGTTGAAAAGTAACGGCGATATTCAAGATCGGGTCCCTACCATCGAAGCGGGTTGTCCCGTTGCTTGCTTCGGACGCCCGCGACTACGAGAATTTCG
>JAAEPA010000050.1 GCA_024222475.1 Gammaproteobacteria bacterium
AGCACAACAACGCAGATGGCCGCTTCTCGCCTCGCCCGAAGGGAGCCCCCCAAATGCGCCACTGCGGCGTTGCGGTCCTTGAAAAGGGCATGCCATTCCCTGCGGACCGCGCCTTGCATTGACGCATTTGGGGGGCTCTGTTTCCATCAATACTATGCTGGTAGGCCACTAGTTTTTTCAAACATATATCGAGCCTTATCGGCCTCTTGCAATAGGCAATGAAAGGGAGGGATGTCGGTATCCCATTCGATGAGCGTGGGAACCTGATCCAGACGTCTTAGCGCCTTTTCGTACAGACGCCACACGGGTTCGTGCACGGGCAGACCGTGGGTGTCCAGGAGATGGGTGCCCTGATCCTCATACCCCGCAAGATGCATCGCTCGGTCCCGTTGTTTGGGTATGGCATTCAGATAGTGTTCGGCATCAAAACCATGATTACAGGCACTGACATAGATGTTATTGATATCCAGCAGAATGTCACAGTCGGCCTGCTCAACCACGGCGACCAGAAACTCCCATTCACTCATTTCGGAATCAGCGAAACTAACATAGCTGGAAACATTTTCGACCACCAAGCGACATCCCAGAACATCTTGGGCCTGAGCAATTCTGGTGGCCATATGCCTAATCGCCTCTTTGGTGTAGGGCAGTGGCAACAGGTCATGACTATAATGCCCACCACTAGCACTCCAACAGAGATGATCTGATATCCAGGCAGGCTGAATTCGCTGCGCAAACGCCTTGACCTTTCCCAAGTAATCGAGATTCAACGGCTCGCAGGAACCCAAGGACATCCCCACCCCGTGAAAAGTTACAGGGTATTCGGCCCTAACTCGTTCCAGATAGACCAAGGGTTGCCCCCCCTCCCCCAGATAGTTATCAGTCAGCACCTCAAACCAGGGTACCGAGGGTAGGTTTTCAAGGATCTCCCGGTAATGTTGGGAACGCAGGCCGATCCCGATACCCCGAATCGACCCACCACCCGACACTTGCTTCTCTCCAGTATGGAGCATTTATTATTTAGCTGCCTTCACCTTAGCACCAACGATTTTACTACAAGTACCCTCAGGCACATAAACCCACTCTTCGGGATCAGCGTCTTTGCTGGCATGACCAGCGCAGCTGTGCTTACTGGTACCACAATCGTTCATACCAGCCTTGACG
>JAAEPA010000051.1 GCA_024222475.1 Gammaproteobacteria bacterium
AGCACAACAACGCAGATGGCCGCTTCTCGCCTCGCCCGAAGGGAGCCCCCCAAATGCGCCACTGCGGCGTTGCGGTCCTTGAAAAGGGCATGCCATTCCCTGCGGACCGCGCCTTGCATTGACGCATTTGGGGGGCTCTGTGTCCATCAATACTATGTTGGTAGACCACTAGTTTGTCGCAGAGCAAGGCTGCCGGTGGTTACGGCATCGATTCGCGTCTTGAGGCGATACGATCGGCCCAGCGCGTGGTTTCGGGTAAGCGGTAGCGGGGAGCGCATCCCATGACATATTGGGTTGCTGTGGTCAGGCTAATACGGTGTCCTACCGAGATAAACAAGGGTTTAACCCCTTTGCGGGTGCGCAGCACGACGCCGACCTGTTCGTCTTTATTCCGCAGAGGAACATGACTGCCTCGCTCCTGAGGCGGTTCTGCATGGGTTCCGACGAGCCGTGATTTGGCCACTCCAATGGTAGGTAGATCCGTCAATAGTCCGATATGGCAGGCGATGCCGAAGCGTCGCGGATGGGCAATACCTTGCCCGTCGCACAATACTAAATCCGGTACTGTCTTCAAGTCTTCGAAGGCCTTTAATACTGCGGGGACTTCGCGAAATGACAACAGCCCCGGCACATACGGGAATTGAGTAGGGGCGCAGGCGATGACCCGGTCTAACAGCTGTAATTCAGGATAGGACAACACCACGACGGCGGCGCGGGTGACCGAGCCCTGATCTTCAAACCCCACATCGATTCCTGCTACAGTATTGACCTTTCCCAGGTGATCTTCATCGATCACCCGAGCACTCAAGCGTTTCTGGATTTCTCGAGCCTCGGCTGGAGACACCGCCCAGGGATGTAATGCAGTTCCAATTTTCACTCCAAGCAATATCCTACCTACACTTGCCCGTATTGCTCCGAATTGCCTATCCACCGCCGGATGAGGAAATCGACGTTTTGCGGTTGCTCGGCAAACAATTTTTTTGCCGTCTTCTGTACCAATGGGATCAACCGCTGGTCACGCACGAGGTCGGCGATTCGAAAATGCAGCATGCCAGTCTGACGCGTTCCCAGTACCTCGCCGGGTCCGCGCAGTTTCAAATCCATTTTGGCGATTTCAAATCCATCGGTGGTCTCTCGCATCGCTTGTAAGCGATGTCTGGCCGTCTCGGAGAGTGGGGATTGAAACAGCAGCACACAGCTGCTTTCGACTGTGCCGCGGCCTACTCGGCCGCGAAGCTGGTGAAGTTGTGCCAGACCCAGGCGTTCGGCATTCTCGATGATCATCAATGAGGCATTGGGTACGTCAACCCCCACCTCGATCACGGTGGTCGCTACCAGGAGCTGTATTTCACCGGATTTGAATCTTAGCATGATGTCTTCTTTTTCCCGGGCCGGCATGCGTCCATGGATTAGGGCTACCCCAAGATGGGGCAGCTCCCTTGCCAGTAGGGCGGCCGTGTCTTCGGCCGTCTGGCACTGCAATACCTCGGATTCTTCGATCAGGGTGCATACCCAGTAGGCTTGGCGGTCCTGTTCGCAGGCCTTTCGGACTCGAGATATTACCTCCGAGCGCCTGGCGTTAGACAGCGCCACCGTTTTTACCGGGATGCGTCCCGGTGGTAACTCATCGATCACCGAATAATCGAGATCCGCATAGGCGGTCATTGCCAGGGTGCGTGGAATTGGCGTAGCGGTCATGATGAGCTGGTGAGGGCAGTGTCCGTCCGCGAAGCCTTTTTCCCTGAGCGCCAGTCTTTGGTGTACCCCGAAGCGGTGTTGTTCGTCGACGATCACCAGCGCTAGCCTCGTGAAGCTCACGTCTTCCTGAAATAAGGCATGGGTTCCGATCACCAGCGAGGTTGCACCGGAGCTCAAACCTTCCACGGTTTTTCTGCGTTGTTTGGTCTTTTGTTTTCCCGATAACCAGGATACGGTAAGTTCCAACGGCACCAACCATTGCGAAAAACTCCTGAAGTGTTGCTCGGCCAACAATTCCGTGGGGGCCATGATCGCCGCTTGATAACCTTGCTCTATGGCTTGCAGGCAGGCGGCGGCGGCGACAATGGTTTTGCCGGAGCCTACATCGCCTTGCACCAGCCGCTGCATCGGAGTTGTGGAAGCCAGGTCTTTGCCGATTTGGGTTATCACTCTCTGCTGGGCCTTGGTGAGTGTAAATGGCAGGCTGGCAGCCAAATTTGGGAACAGGGTTCTGGAGGGTCTCAGTAGCCGTGCCGGCTGGGTCCGCACCTTGGCGCGCAGACGAATGAGGCTCAATTGCTGGGCCAGCAGTTCTTCAAAGGCTAGGCGTTGTTGGGCGGGGTGTCGGACCTCTTCCAGCAGTCCCACATCTGCGTCTGGAGGGGGGTGGTGGATATAAGCTATAGCCTCATTGAGACCATAACGAAGGGAATCCTTGAGATATTGCTCAGGCAGCCATTCGCTGAGGCGATTTTCTGCTTGACTCAGCCAGTTCAAGGCGTGATCTGCTAGTTTACGCAGCTGATTTTGATGCAGTCCTTCGGTGGTGGGGTAGACGGGGGTCAGCCGACTTTCCACATCGCTGGGCACATGATCGGCGACTGTATTGATTTCCGGATGGACCATTTCCAGGCTTAGAGGTCCTTTTCGGATCTCGGAAAAACATCGAACCCGGGTGCCTGCCTGCAGCATTTTCTGCTGGGCAGAATTAAAATGAAAAAAACGTAATATTAGTGTACCGCTGCCATCGGCGATAGTCACCAGCAGCATGCGTCGGTGCCGGCTGATGATCTCGCAATGGGATATCTCGGCCTCGACCAGGGCCTCATCGCCGATGCGTAACAGGCTGATCGGCCAAATTCGGGTACGGTCTTGATACCTCAGCGGAAGGTGGAACAGGAGATCTTGTAGATCTTCGATGCCAAGCCGGTGCAGTTTCTGTCCAACTCGGGGACCCACCCCCGGCAAGGTCGTCACCGGTGGTGCACCGCTTGGACTCGGGTTCTTATTCAAACATCATCACCGCATCCATTTCTACCTCTGCCCCTTTCGGTAAAGCGGCAACGCCCACGGCGGCGCGCGCGGGGTAGGGTTGCTCAAAATAGTCCTCCATGACTTGATTGATCAGCGGGAAGTGAGACAGATCGGTCAGAAAGACCGTGAGTTTCACAACCTGCTCGAAACTGCCGCCTGCGGCCTTCGCCACGTTACCCAGATTATCGAATACCCGTCTGATCTGGGTTTCCATATCCCCTTCAACCAGCGCCATAGTCCGAGGATCCAGCGGGATTTGTCCAGACAGATAGACAGTATTTCCAAATTTTATCGCTTGTGAATAGGTACCGATGGCGCGTGGTGCAAGATCAGTGGAAATCGCAGTACGAGGCATTGAATTCTCCTAGTGGCCACGGTGAGATGCGATGGCTCATCCGCGGGTGCGCATGACTTTGTATACTTGCGGTGTCTTGCGAATCAAACGCATGATATGAGCAAGGTGTTTACGATTTTTTACCGCCAATTGAAATGTAATATTAGTCGTCGAGCCATCGCGTTCGTCTAAGGTTACATTTTCGATATTGGAGTCCTGGTCGGATATCTTGGCGGCTAAGCTCGCCAGCATCCCCGTTTGATTGTAGGCCAAGGTTCTTATGATCGCAGTATATTCGCCCTCTACGTTATTTGACCAATAGACCTGAACCCATTTGTCGGGGCGTTTTCTATCATCGGTGACGTTGCGGCAGTTTTCCCTGTGGATCACCAGGCCGCGGCCTGCGTTCATTATACCGATAATGGGATCACCGGGTATGGGGTAACAACATTTGCCATATTGCAGTACCATGCCTTCGGTTCCCTTGATCGGCAGTGGCTTGGATTCAGCGCTCTTTTTACTCACCTTGGGAGTCTTGATCTGTGGATTGCCCAGACGGCGGGCAATCAGCTGCGCCATGCGGTTACCCAGACCGATTTCTTCCAGCAATATCTGAAATGTCTCGACATGCAGATCGTTGAGCAGGTCATCGATCTGTTGGCCGTTTAGCTTCTTGATGCTGAGGTTATATCTGGCCAATGACTTGTTCAACAGGCGTCGCCCCAGGTGCAGTGCCTCTCCCTGTTTTAGATTCTTGAGATGGTGACGGATATTGGATCGTGCCTTTCCGGTGGCCACAAAATTAAGCCATAGGGGATTCGGTTGGGCCCGAGGAGCAGTGATGACTTCGACGGTTTGTCCGCTTTGCAGCACGCTACTCAAGGGAGCAAGGCGTCTGTCGATCTTTGCCGCTATGCAGGAGTTGCCTATGTCTGTATGCACGGAATAGCCATAGTCCACCGCTGTTGCCCCACGGGGCAAGGCCCTGATTTCTCCGGCAGGCGTGAATACGTAGACCTCATCGGGGAACAGGTCTACCTTGACGTGCTCTAGAAACTCCAGTGAGCTTCCTGCGCTTTTTTGTAATTCCAGGATATTTTTGAGCCACTCCCTGGTTCGTGCCTGAGCTCGGGCGTTAACGCGGTCACCGGTCTTGTATAGCCAGTGGGCAGCAATTCCTACCTGAGCAACGCGATCCATTTCGTCACTGCGAACCTGGACCTCGATAAGGATGCCGTGCGGGCCAAACAATATCGTATGAAGCGATTGGTAACCATTGGCCTTGGGTATGGCAATATAGTCCTTGAACTTGCCCGGAACAGGTTTATATAGGTTATGAATGGTTCCTAGCGCTCGGTAGCAGGTATCGACGTCCTTGACTACCATGCGGATAGCGAATACATCGTAGACATCTCTGAAAGAAAGCCTTTTATGACGCATTTTTTTATAGATGCTGTAAAGGTTCTTTTCCCGTCCATAGATTCTAGCCTCAATACCAACCTCTTCCAGCCGATGACAGATGGTTGCCTCGACTTTTTTCATGAGCTCTTTGCGATTGCCCCTGCTGCGGTTGACCGCCGTCTCCAGGACCTTGAAACGCATGGGGTAAAGGTGCTGAAAACCCAATTGCTCGAGTTCTACACGAATGGTATTCATACCCAGGCGCTGGGCGATAGGAGCATAGATCTCCAGGGTCTCACGAGCGATGCGCCAGCGCTTATGGGGAAGCATGGCCCCAAGGGTACGCATATTATGCAAGCGATCGGCTAACTTGATCATGACTACTCGCACGTCCTTGACCATGGCGAGCATCATTTTTTGGAAATTCTCTGCCTGGGCTTCGATTCGAGTCTTAAAAGTCAGATGTGTCAATTTGCTGACACCGTCAACCAGCTGGGCTACTTCTGTTCCGAATTCTTCGTCAATCTGGCTTTTGATGGTAACGGTATCTTCGATGACGTCGTGGAGGATGGCGGCGATGATGCTTTGGGCGTCCATGCGCATTTCGGCCATGGTTTTGGCTACCGCCAGGGGATGATAGATGTAGGGTTCGCCCGACTGGCGACTTTGACCCTCATGGGCTTCGGCACCATAAAGGTAGGCGCAATAGACTTCTCTTACTTCGACCGGCTTAAGGTAGGTTTCAAGAATCGAGCACAGATTGCTGATCAGAAACCGGGTAGAGTCGGGTGAAAGCAGGTTGATTGAAGTGGGTTTTGCAACATTCTCCATTTTAGATTATGCATGCAGAGTGGAGGGGATTGGGATTTCTAACCCGGATATTTCATGAATTTGCTCGATGATCGCGTAAAGATTTGTTTCCACAAGGGACTTTTCGAAGGAGCGGCGTATCCATGATTACGGTCGACTGAGAAAAATTCCTTGTGGAAATAAGGATTAAGCAAGGGCGTGTGTAATTTATGAAACATCCGGGCTAAGGAATGCGAACTAAATTATTTCCCTAACTGGTGCCGAATATGAGCGATAAGGCAAGCCGGATAGGGGGTGTGTAGGTAGCTTTCCTGATCTTCCCGCCCTCCTCGAATCGAATCACTCTCCGCCGAAACTATAAGATTCGGCGAGCCCTTGATCAAGCAGCTCAACCCCGATTTTATCCTCCGCGATTTCGCGCAGCGCCATCACCGTAGGTTTATCGTTTTCCCACTCTAGTAGGGGCTCAGCCCCTTGAGCGAGCTGTCTGGCCCGTTTGCTTGCCAGCAATACCAACTGGAAACGATTCTCTACCTTGTCCAAACAATCTTCAACTGTCACTCTAGCCATAATGCTATCCTATAAGAAATGCCTGCCATTATAGGCAGCTTGGGGGTTTTGTGGGGTGTAGTCCTTTTCCGGTGATTTTAAACAAATTCGGGTGGTCGGGCTAGACCGGTTCCAATAAGTTCTTAAGCCGTTGGTGATATCTGTGCTGCTGGGCTGCCAGTTTCAGGCGCTGTGCGATAAATACTGACTTAAGCTCATTCAGTGCCAATTCGAAATCGTCATTGATGATCAGAAAGTCAAATTCTTCATAGTGGATCATTTCGTCTACCGCAGCCCGCATGCGCTGCTGGATGATTTCATATGAATCTTGCGCGCGCGCTTTGAGCCGTGATTCAAGCTCTTGTCGTGACGGCGGAAGAATAAAGATAGATCGACAATGCGGTATTTGGTTTCTTACCCGGCGCGCACCCTGCCAGTCAATCTCCAAGATCAAGTCCCGTCCTTGCTCCAGCTTAAACTGGACAGCGGATTTCGCCGTGCCGTAGAAATTACCGAAAACCTCTGCATATTCAAGAAAATCTTCATTCTGCACCATGACTTGGAACCGCTCATGGTTGGTATAAAAATAGTCTATCCCATCCCGCTCTCCCGGTCTTTTTTTACGAGTCGTGTGGGATATTGATACACTGGTTTGGTCCAGCCCATCCAATAGTGCCTTCACCAGGCTGGTCTTCCCCGCGCCCGAAGGTGCGGAAACAATAAATAGCGTGCCTATCGACATCGTAAAATGGGTGGCCTCAGAGGGGTATTTGAGTATCACTCCACCATATCATAATTTTATCTAAGAATATTCCATAATCTATTTTTATATCAGAAACACAGGCTTATGGTTGAACGTAATAAAATTACCGCCCAACTTTTGCTATTGCTTGTGAGGCTCTTTTTCTCAGCTATACTCTGGTAAGGGATGCGAACGACACAGGAGTACCCGCGGGGGCCTAATATGGGTGATAAGACCGCTCAAATGTGTAGGTCGTTTCGGTAGCATTCCTCAGCGTTTATCACTCTTTCGTTAACTGTATGAACGCCAAGAGGGGGTGTACGACGAGAAGACGGCTCTATTTTATTCTGCCCGATACCAAGATGGCGGAAAATGTTGAAGATGAACTCCTGCTGGCCCGTATCGATGAGGGCCATATGCACTTTCTTTCCACCTTTGAATCTACCCTGGGTCGCCTGCCGAAAGCCAGTGTCTTACAAAAGACAGACTTGGCACATGCGATGGCCGTTGGCCTGGTCGCGGGCGGTTTAACCGGCATAACTTTAGGTTTGTTGTTATTGTTTAATCCTGCATGGGGTGCCGGCCTTGGTAATGTGAGCACCTTTGGGATGATTCTTGGATTGTCCGTAGGAGGGGCAATATTTGGCTGTTGGGTTTCAGGTATGATCGGAATAAGTTGTCCAAGTGTACGGCTGCGGGCCTTCAAAAAGCGGATCGAGCAAGGCAATATCTTGCTCATGGTGGACGTTCACAAGGAACGGGTCGAGGAGATCACGAGGCTGATAAAAAGTCATCATCCCGAGGCCGATGTGAAGGGCGTCGAAGCCACCATTCCAGCCTTTCCCTGATCCATTCTTAAGCGACTCGGCCAGGGCGTCTTTGGTGCCTTGGTTGAGCGCTTGTAAATACCCTCCCGCGGTTGTGGGCGCCCCTGAGTACGCTTGGCCGTGTCAAGAAGAGGTGCTCGTCAGCTCTTCCTCGATTATGGCAATGAATTCGCCAAGCAGTTGGGGGTCCCATTGACCGTGATGGCGCTCGACCTGCAGGATGCCGATGGCCCTTGCTTTGGTCATGCCTTTGCGGTAAATCCGGTCACCGGTCATTGCATCCCAGGTGTCAGCAATGGAAACGATGCGGGCCAGTAAGGGGATTTCCTCGCCTTTGAGGCCATCGGGATAACCACTGCCGTCCCAGTGTTCATGGTGCCAGGCGGCGATTTGAGTGAATGCCTTGAAACGCAATAGGGGCTTCATGATGGTCTTGCCGTGTTGCGGGTGTAGTTTCATCTCATCGAACTCATCTTCGGTCAGAGGGGCCGGTTTGTTCAGCACCACATCGGCTACGCCTATCTTACCCAGGTCATGCATGAGGGCTGCACTTTTCAGCAGTTTCAGCGTTTCGTTATCTAGACCGATACGCTTACCTAGTTTGACGGAATACTTGGCCACGCGGCCGGAATGGCCGGCGGTATAGGAATCTTTTTTCTCCAGAGCCCGGGTCAGTGCGCGCAGCATCTGCATATAGGAGGATTCCTGCTCTTTCTGCAACGCCTCGATGGCGTCGGCCATGGTATTGATACTGCCGGCCAACTGCCCGATCTCGTCTTTGCGCTCGATATGTGCTCGGCTTTCCAGCGTCCCCTGCGCAATCTCGCCCGCGGTGTGGCTTATGGTTTGCAGATCTGAGGTCACTGTCCGAGAGATCCAGATGGCCGAGATCGTGACTATTGTCCTGCAGGCCGTCTATGGAGCGGTAACTCAACAGCGATAGCGCCGGCAGGGTAATGACGAGCAATAAAAGTAATAATTTCAGCCGAATGGACATCCTTTTTTCTCTTCTTCTGGATGGAA
>JAAEPA010000052.1 GCA_024222475.1 Gammaproteobacteria bacterium
ATCGTTGAGTGACACGGGTACGGGTATTAGCGACGAAGAGCAAGAGCATATCTTCGAACCCTTTTTCACCACCAAACCGGTCGGCAAAGGTACCGGGTTGGGTTTATCGATGGTGTTTGGCTTTATCAATCGTTCCCAGGGATATATCGAAGTTTGCTCCAGGCCGGGTATCGGAGCTACTTTTAATCTTTATCTACCTCGTGCCAGGGCAAAGCAGCAGTATAATGACATTACCGACCGCCAAGCAGATGAAATGCTGAAGGGAGATGAATTGATTCTGGTCGTTGATGATGAGCCAGGGTTACTGGAACTGGCACAGGATTCACTTAGTTCTCAGGGGTACCGGGTATTGATTGCGAGCAATGGCAAGCAGGCACTCGAATTGCTGGTGAATAACCCGGGTATTTCGCTGTTGTTCAGTGACATAGTGATGCCGGGTGGTATGAGCGGCTACGATCTGGCCGAAAGGGCTTCAGCAGTCCATCCGGACCTAAAAGTATTGCTGACTTCAGGTCACACTGAGAAAGAGGGGCATCATGTAAGAGGAAAATATAACCTGTTGAAGAAACCTTACTCTCATGAAGCTTTGGCATATCAGGTACGATCCTTTCTGGATGAATAAAAAATAATATCGCGTTAGAGCTACACCAGGTGCTCGGTGATTTACACTGTCTGATTCGTTCTTGTGAAAGGATTGTCCAGTTCAACCAGCCAGCGCAACCATACCGGGCATGGGATTGATGACGATGGAATATAAAGTGCCAGGTAATGGCTATAAGCATTGGCAGTCCGACTAAAACGACCCGGGTGTTCAAAAAAATCTATTCTTTGCCCATTGAAATAACGCGTGTTAGCTTTCTCCACCCGATAGCCGTTGATGAAGTCATAGAAATTGACGTCCAGCTGCTCATTGATGATTGTGACAGGTAATTGCCGGAGTGTCGGCAGGAATCAGGCAGATTACGGGTGCCCCAGGGCTGGACGACGTTGTTAATATTTTTCATTTCTTGGTGGAATTAGAAAAATAGGGTGTTAATTCTTCCTCGTATAGACGCCCCAATTGTCAACTTGAATATTCACTTTTTTAATCGCAGAGCGGGTTTTGACCGTGGACTAACATCCTCGTATTCGCGTGTTGGCTAACGCATTAAGATCTGTCCGTTCGGGGTTACCACAACCTATACTCAGCTCCGTTTGTTGCTCTAACAGCTTTTGGCGTGATCTGATCAGGCCTCGGTCTTGTTCCTGCTCCGGCTCGGGTATGGCCACAAGTGTCAGCAGATCATTGGCATAGAATTGCACCAGTTGTGTCGCATCAATACTATCCGTTTAAACTTGTTTTCCACATGGGCTGGGGATGCTAGTCGGAGCAACTCCATCACAGTGATAGCCTTTTTCAACGAGATCCCGTTGCAGCGTGTAACCAATATAAGACGTTTCGTAATATAGCTTGAAAGTGCTACTTGGAAAATATTTGTGCAACTTATCCAGTTGGCCCAGTAGTCCTTTCAGATTGGGGCAACATTTAAAGTCCAGGAATTCGCCGGTGGTGGGGTGCAGTGCTGACCCGTGATATTGTGTATCATCGACGTCAAGGCCGATATGGATTATATTCTGTTTCATAGAAGCCTCATTTTTACTATTTGATATTAGTGGAACAACTTACCGCTTTGAGGTATCCATCTTAGATGCTAGTCCTCGGTTCAGGTAAGGATGGGGCGTCTATATCTTCTAGCCCCCTTATGTGGCCAAAGCATGAGCAATTCGATCGAGTTTACGGGTCTCGGCCCGTTCGATAGCGAGGAGCAGGCGGTGATCTGCGACGTTGTCGAGGCTGTGGCGGCCGCAGCCATGCCTGTCGCCGACAACCTGCTTGCCGAGGTACGCCGCAATGTGGAGCAGCTCGATGAGATGGGCGGGTTGCTCGCCAGTTACCCGTCATCGTTCATCGAGCAGTCGCTCGGCAGCAAGAGGCGGACTCTTCATTCGCTGGTGGACTTGCTCAGTGCCAGCAACCTGTCGAACTTCGATATGTTCCTTCCCAACCGAGCGCTGGTAAGCCGCAATCTGATCATGGGCGAGGTGAACTTCTATCGGCTGTTGCGGGTGGTTTGTGACGAGGCCTTGCCCCCCGAACAAGCGGCTATGCTCAAGCCTCGCGTCGAGGGGCGACTGTGCCACTGTCTGTATTCGCGGCTTGCTGAAGAGGTCCTCAAACATATCGCCTCCGACGACCGCAGCTCGGCAGACATTCGCGAGAAAGCGGCGCTGTCGTTGGTGCATCTCTGGGAGCAAGCCATCTACCGCGTGAGTGACTTTTTCCCGGTGCTACAAGCCACATGGGAAGCTCGCCGCCGCGTGCCTGTTACGCTCGGAACGCTCATGGGTACGGCCGAGATGTTCAGCCTGATCCAGGCTGGCTGCGACGAGCGCTTTGTCGACTACCTGGTACGGCCCGATCACAGCGAGGACGAGGCCGCCGCATTTCGCGAGTTCCTCTTCGGCGCCACCACCGAGCAACTCGGCCGTATGAAAGCGGAAATGAATGGCACTGGGAAGAGTGTCATCGGCAAAGACGAGTTATCCGCTCCAAACATGCCGCGCGACGCTCATACGCTCGGCGGCGACCCAGCACTGGCGATGTTCGAGTTCTTTCTGTCGCGCCACCTCCAGGCTGCCGCGCGTCGCCAAGCCGACCTCTCCGGACCCAAACGCACCGCGGAGGAGTACGTCATGCTCCATTACTTGGAACAGTCGGTCGACAAGGAAGCGCTGAGTGTACGACCGCCAGTGAGTACCTAGCACGGTGTTTGTGAGCTCAAGCAGTACAGAGCCGCCAGTAAACAGACCACAGCTCCAGCGTGACGCTCTCGAGCAGCCACCCGAGCCGCGTTACCTCTTTCGTTTCTTCAGGTCACATAGGGCGTGTTCCTGAAAGCATTTCCGCTTTAATAGAGATTCTTAGGGAGACGAGTTCGTGCTAGACAGCATCCACGGTCAGACATAAAAAAGCCTCGCATCGCGGGTTTTTTATGTCTGGTTGACAGGGTGCAACTGGATGACACCACGTTTACCACCAAGCCGGTGGCGAGTAAGTCGAGATCGCCAAAAGTGAGTTCGGGTCAACTTCGAAGTACTCGTTTCCGAGGTTTTGCCCGCCGACGATGGTTAACTGGTTGTCGACGGTAAACGATTTGTTGTGCATGTGTCGCGTTACTCCGCCAAAGCGTGACATAAACTGAAACCAGCGACCGATATCGCGACCGAAAGGATTGAACACGCGAATCTCGATATTCGGATGAGCGTCGAACCCCACTGCACCGATACCTTTGGTGTCATCAAGCGAAGTTTAGGAGGAATTAATCTGGTATCCTAACTGCACCGTATTCCTATAAAATATACCAATACAAATATTACGCACACCACCTTTGTTTCAGTAGATCAACACGGCATTGAGGAATTATCTTGAGATTTAGCACACTAACGATCACTATTTTACCGTTAATACTTTTATCTGCCTGCGTATCTAGCAGTAAACATGACGCGACACTTGCTGAAATGG
>JAAEPA010000053.1 GCA_024222475.1 Gammaproteobacteria bacterium
GTGTTCAATCGTGCGTTAACGAGCAGCTTCAGACCCACCGTGCCACTCGCGAAGTAGAAAATCAACAGCCGAAAAAAATCCTCATACGCGTACTTTTGATTGCGGGGTTTGTGGAGTTGTTGATTCTGCTCCTTGACAAAGGTTTCTACGGGTTCTAAAAGTTTCTGGAAAATCGTCGGTTGCTCAACATTAACAGACGGGTCGGTCATTGGCATAAGAACAGCGCACCTTAATCTAACAATGAGCGTGAATCGCTGTTAAATTAAACCATCAAATCCCCAGCAATCTTGTTGATTGTTCTCGTCAGGAATGAAGTTCTTGGGATCGCCCTTTTCAAACACCAGGCTGGTGTTGATGGGAAAGACCTTATTGGTGCAAACCCTCCGTCCATATTCCTCATTACACCTGAGCGCCCGAGACCTCTTTCACCGTATCGGCGATCTGCTCCGCAAGCCTTTTGACTTGGCTGCTATCGGCACCTTCCACCATGACCCTGACCAGCTCTTCCGTACCGGAAGGTCGCAACAGTACTCGGCCGCTCTGCGCCAGATCCTGCTCGGCCTCTTTTACGGCCTCTTGCACCTGGGGAACATCCTTGGTCTTAGTCTTGTCGTCCACCGGGACATTGATGAGTGTTTGGGGATATTTTTCCATCCCGCGTTTGGCATCGTACAGCCCCTGCTCCGTAGCCACCAGCTCATGTAGCACCTGTAGAGCCGCCACGATACCATCCCCCGTTGAGGTCTGATCCAGGCAGATGATATGTCCGGAGTTTTCGCCTCCCAGAGTCCATCCCTCACGATGCATAATCTCCAATACATAGCGATCCCCGACCGAGGCACGCAATAATGGAATACCCTGTTTAGCCAGCGCGTGCTCCAGACCCAGGTTGGTCATCAAGGTTCCCACCACGCCACCCTCCATTCGACTTTCCCGCAGCCTCGAGTTGGCAATGATGAACAGTATCTCATCACCATCGACCACCTCACCGTGGCTATCCACCATGATGAGCCGGTCGCCGTCACCATCCAGGGCAATACCTGCATCCGCCTCATGTTCGATGACTGCGGCACGCAGCGCCTTGGGGGCTGTCGCCCCACATTTATCATTGATATTAAGACCATTGGGTTGCGTCCCAATACGCACGACCTGTGCCCCCAGTTCCTCGAACACGTTGGGCGCAATGTGATAAGTCGCACCATGACCACAATCCACCACCAGTTTGACTCCCCTCAATGAGGTACGCATAGGAATGGTGCTTTTACAGAATTCAATATAGCGGCCTGCCGCATCATCGACCCTTTCAGCCTTACCCAGATGGGCGGAATCCACCGTCGTCATGGGTTTGTCGAGTTCGGCCTCTATGGCCATTTCCACATCATCCGGCAGTTTCTCACCAACGGAGGAAAAGAACTTAACCCCATTGTCGTAAAAAGGGTTGTGAGAGGCACTGATGACGATACCTCCCGCGGCCCGTAGGGTGCGGGTGAGATAGGCAATGCCGGGGGTAGGCATGGGACCCAGCAAGCGGATATCTGCTCCGGCGGCCGACAAACCCGCTTCCAGCGCGGACTCGAGCATATATCCGGATAAACGTGTATCCTTGCCAATCAAGACCGTGTTGCGCCCGCCCACAACCAGGACACGGCCTACCGCCCACCCCAGTTTTAATACAAACTCCGCCGTCATCGGCGAGTCCCCCACCTTGCCACGAATACCATCGGTACCAAAATAACGTCTAGACATGAATTCTTCCTTTAAGTAATGCTATCTAAAAAACTTTCCTAGCCGGTGCCGAATGATCGGTCCCCAATTTCTTTCTAAAGAAATGCTACCCAAATAAATTGCCCCACTCGAAGCCCATATATTATATGTATGCACAGGTGTCAATAAAAATACAGCTCGCACACATGAAGCCCCCCCCCTGGAGACAAAATTTAACTATTGACAGGTCAAAACATATCGGCCCACAATCCCTCGGCACGAGATCCTACAACAGAAGAGATTAGACACCATGCCGATCGGTTCCTTTCATCCCCCCCTGCGCACCTTGATGGGTCCTGGCCCATCAAACGTAGATCCACGCGTTCTTGAGGCCATGTCACGACCGACTATCGGCCATCTTGATCCTCTTTTTATCACGCTGATGGACGAGATCAAGACCCTGCTCAAGTACGCCTTCCAGACTCAGAACGAACTCACTCTACCCATCTCCGGACCCGGTTCCGTAGGAATGGAGACCTGCTTCGTAAATCTCGTAGAACCCGGTGACAAGGTGATCGTCTGTCAAAATGGCGCATTTGGGGGGCGAATGAGAGAAAACGTGATACGTTGCGGCGGGACCGCGGTAATGGTTGAAGATAATTGGGGAGACCCAGTGGACCCCCAGAAGCTTGAAGATGCGCTCAACAGCAACCCCGATGCCCGGATCGTAGCCTTTGTCCATGCCGAAACCTCCACCGGCGCGACCTCGGATGCCGCCAGCTTGGTAGAATTGGCCCATGGACACGACTGCCTGACTATCGTAGATGCCGTGACCTCTCTGGGAGGAACTGCGCTCAAGGTCGATGAATGGCAGATCGATGCCGTTTATTCAGGCACCCAAAAATGCCTCTCGGCACCTCCCGGGCTGTCACCCGTCAGTTTTAATGAGCGGGCTAAAGAAAGGATCAGGACACGTAAGAGCAAGGTCCAAAGCTGGTTTATGGATTTAAACCTGATAATGGAATATTGGGGTGCCGGCAGCCAACGTACTTACCATCACACCGCCCCTGTCAATAGCCTCTATGCCTTGCACGAGGCACTCATTCTCCTCCAAAATGAGGGATTGGAAAATGCCTGGACACGCCACCAGAACAACCACAAACTACTGCTCGCAGGCCTTGAGGCCATGGGTTTGTCTTTGCTGGTAGAGAAAAGCCACCGTCTGCCTCAATTGAACTCGGTACGTATACCTCAGGGAGTGGACGAGGCCGAGGCACGTAAGACCTTGCTAAAAGATTACAACCTGGAGATCGGTGCAGGACTGGGGCCCCTGGCGGGCAAAATATGGCGCATCGGACTGATGGGCCGGACGAGCACCAGCGACAATGTCATGCTGTGCTTGCGCGCCCTGGATGAGGTCTTGACAAATATTGGAGCAGATATTAACTCAGGAAGAGCCTTGAGCGCAGCTCAAGGCGTCTGACGGCCGAGATTGTTGCGCGGTCCCGATAACGTCAATTCCAGGTGGAACATCAAACTGAAATTCCGACCTGGACAATGGCAGGTTGGTCTTCATGCCTTAGTGGAAATTACAGTGGTGGAAATTACAGTGGTGGAAATTACAGTGACACCGAAATTGAATTACAGTGACACCTTACTATTTACACTATTTAATGCCTAAAATATTATCCGCTTATGGCTCGTCTTCCCAGAATCACTATTCCCAGTATCGTGATTAAACGGGTAAATAGTAAAGTGTCACCGTAATCGTTAATCCGCTGTCGCTTTAGCCTGCTGCATCTCTTTCTCCGCTTGTTTGCGATCAATGATGTCGTGCACGAAACCGGTAAAGAAACGTCCACCGCCGTCGCTTACCTCCGCTACAGAAAGGTGACAGGGAAATACAGTTCCATCCTTATGCTGACCCTTGACATCACGCCCTACGCCAATGATCTTGCTTTTACCGGTTCTGAGATAGGATTGTATATTACGAAATTACGGTGACGCTTTACTATTTATCCATTTATCTATTTGCATTACCACCACCCTGCCCATCAGCTCCGGATAACTGGCGAACAGGAAACGCAACGGATAAGGAAAACTCCAGCATCTCAGCGCTTCAAACACTCAACCTTTGTGGGCATTCTTTTTCGCATACCGATGCGGCCTCAGTCTGGCAAGCTTTTCCCTAATCTTGATTTCCAATCCTCTTTCAACCGGATCATAGTAACACCGCTCTCCCAACTCCTCTGGGAAATACCGTTGCTCCGCCGCGTAGGCGTCTGGTTCATCATGATCATAGCGGTATTCCTTACCATGTCCCATGGACTTCACCAAGTCCGTGGGGGCATTACGCAAGTGTAACGGCACCTCCAGGGTTCCAAAGGAACGTACGTCTTGCCGCGCCTTTCCATAGGCGGTATAAAGCGCGTTACTCTTAGGGGCGCAGGCCAGATAGACCAACACCTGAGCAATGACCAATTCTCCCTCTGGGCTACCCAGCCGCTGGTAGGCATCCCAGGCATTCAACGCCAGCGGCAGGGCACGAGGATCGGCATTGCCGATATCCTCACTCGCCATACGCACTAGACGCCGGGCGATGTAGAGTGGATCACAACCACCATCCAACATCCGGCAATACCAATAGAGTACCGCATCGGGGTCGCTCCCTCGTACTGATTTATGCAAGGCGGAAATCTGGTCGTAGTAAAGGTCACCGCTCTTATCAAAGCGGCGCAGACCATCGCGGGTCACCTCTGCAATAATCTCTCGAGTAATTATCCGGCGACCGTTATGCTCATCGGCCAGATCCGCCGCGATCTCCAACAGATTCAGCACCCGCCGGGCATCACCATCGGCTGCCTCGGCGAGCAACAGGCGTGAGGAGGCGGCCATCTCTAATCCCTGCCCACCCAATCCTGTTCCTTGCGAACTCATGGCCCGGTCGATCACCTTGAGCAGGTCTTCGGGGACCAGACGCTTGAGGACATAGACCCGAAGTCGAGACAGCAGGGCGTTGTTCAGTTCGAAGGAGGGGTTTTCAGTGGTCGCGCCGATGAAGAAGAATGTCGCATCTTCCACATGGGGTAAAAAGGCATCCTGTTGGGATTTATTGAAACGATGCACCTCGTCTACAAACAAAACCGTGGTGCACTGTTCGTCGTGCTGAGCCTGTTTGGCCCGCTTGATCGCATCTCGAATGTCCTTAACACCCGCTAATACCGCGGACAAGGCAATAAACTGGGCATTGCCGGCATTTGCCAGCAGTCGCGCGAGGGTGGTTTTGCCGGTTCCTGGTGGACCCCAAAACACCATGGAATGCAACCTGTCTTCCTCGATGGCACGGCGCAGGGGTTTACCTAACCCAAGCAGATGTCTCTGACCGATAAACTCCCGCAACCGCGCAGGGCGCATGCGATCGGCCAGGGGATGATAATGGAAATCTTGTTCGGCGCGTTCCATGCCAACCGAGATTATTGCGCGACCCCGATAACGTCGACTCCAGGTGGAACATCAAACTGAAATTCCGACCTGGGCAATGGCAGGTTGGTCTTCATGCCTTCGAAACGAATCACCGTCTTTTGACCAAATTGATCGTGCAGTTCCATCTGCCTGACCTGGTCTTCCAATAAGCCTAATTCGACACGGTTGAATTCGGTATCCTGGGTGCGGGGCGTAAGTTCGACCCAGTGCAGCCCTGCCCTTTCGCCGGCGGGCTCGATCAAGAATTCATCCTCGAGTGGACGCAACTCAGTCAATAACGTGATCGGCGTTGCGCCTAACATATCGGTTACCGGCTTGACCGTCGCCTGTTCGAGTTCAACATCATAGATCCACAGGTTACGGCCGTCAGCGAGAATGAGTTGTGCAGTGGGAGTGGTATATTCCCAGCGAAAACGCCCTGGACGATACAGCTTGAGCCTGCCTTGCGAACGCTGGATACTGTTACCCCCCTCATCGAAGACCTCCTGATAGAAAGCGGTATCCAGGGTGGTCACTTCCGTAAAAAAACGGTTCAGACCATCGAACACCTGATCGGCAAGCGACCAAGAATGATATAAAAACAAGACGACCACCAGGATTGAGCGTTTTATCATCTACTTATGTTTTATCCAATTCGAGTCACGCCGGAGGTGGAGGCGGTGCCAGAACCTCTCTTCCCCCACCGGCCTGCATGGGACTAACCACGCCCGAGGACTCCATCTCTTCAATCATGCGGGCAGCCCGATTGTAGCCCACCTTAAGACGTCTCTGGACATAGGAGATGGATGCCTTGCGTGACTCGGTTACGATGGCAACGGCTTCGTCATACCGCGAATCCAACTCCGAATCACCCTCCAGTGGCTCCAATCCGGGGATGTTTTCGCTGCCGCTTACCGGTTCCTCTAGGACCTCATCGATATAGCTTGGTTCACCGGCCTGCTTAAGATGTTGCACCACCTTGTGTACTTCATCATCCGAGACGAATGCCCCGTGAACACGTTCCAGCATCGAGGTGCCTGGTGGCAGGTAGAGCATATCGCCATGTCCCAACAGTTGATCGGCACCCATTTGATCCAGAATGGTGCGCGAATCCACCCTCGAGGACACCAGAAAGGCGATCCGGCTAGGTATATTTGCCTTTATCAGACCGGTAATCACATCGACCGACGGTCGTTGAGTTGCCAAAATCAGATGAATTCCTGCCGCGCGAGCCTTCTGCGCCAAACGGGCAATCAGTTCTTCGACCTTCTTACCGACCACCATCATCATATCAGCGAACTCATCTATCACTATAACGATGAACGGTAAGGGCTCTAGGGTCGGTGGGGGGGCCTGTGGATCCAGTTGTTCAGCAGGTTTGAACAGAGGATCGGTGAGCGGACTGTCCTTTTTTATGGCATCGAGCACCTTTTTATTAAATCCGGCGATATTACGCACGCCGAGTTTAGACATGAGCTGATAACGGCGTTCCATCTCGGCCACACACCAGCGCAGGGCATTTGCCGCCTCCTTCATGTCCGTGACTACCGGTGCGAGCAGATGTGGAATACCCTCGTAGACGCTGAGCTCCAACATTTTCGGGTCGATCAATATCAACCGAGTGCTCTGCGGAGTGGCCTTGTATAACAGGCTCAGCAGCATGGCATTGATACCCACGGATTTACCCGACCCGGTGGTACCGGCAACCAACAGATGAGGCATCTTGGCCAGATCGGCAACCACCGGCTGACCACTGATATCCTTGCCTAGACCCATGGTCAAGGGTGACTTCGACTGGTCATAGACGCGCGTATGCAGAATCTCGCTCAAGGCTATCAGCTCACGATCTTCGTTGGGGATCTCCAGACCGATCACCGATTTACCGGGAATCACCTCGACGATACGTACACTGATCACCGACAGGGAACGAGCCAGATCCTTGGCCAGATTAGAGATGCGACTAACCTTTACCCCGGCCGCGGGTTGCAACTCAAAGCGGGTGATTACTGGTCCCGGGTGTACCTCTACCACCTCAACCTCGATACCGAAGTCTTTGAGTTTATCCTCTACCTGGCGAGACATCTTTTCCAAGGTATCCGCGGAATACCCGCCCTGCTTTTCATGCGAAGGATCGAGCAAGGCCAATGGCGGTAATTCAGTGTTTGCCGAGGGAGCAAACAATGGAATCTGCAGCTCGCGCATGACCCGGTCACTGGTCTCAAGAGGCTTGACTATCGACTTGATCACCGGTTCGAGCCGCGGCAGTTTGCGCTTTTTCGGCTTGGACTTTTTCAGCTTGAGCTTTTTGACCTCTATCACCGTCGCCTTCTCTGCCAGGGAGCGTCGCTCAGCGCGTTTTCCGCGAAATTCTGAAATATTGTTTTTAGCCCATCCGAAAAACCGTATGGACCAACGTCCAACCAGGTCCGTCAATGCCAGTAGAGACAACCCCGTGAATAAGGTGAATCCCGCCAGGAACAAGGCCAATAACAGCAGGGTGGTACCAATAAAACTAAAGGCATTGACCAGGCCATTGCCCGTCAGATCCCCCAAAATGCCGCCGGCATTGAGCGGCAAGACCCCCGGTGTAAAATGTAGCGTCGCCAGACCGCAACCGGTTCCGAGTACGATAAAGAATCCCGCCCAACGCACCCCTAGGATATGATAATCAACCTTATCGGCCCCCTTCTGACCGCGGTAGATCAACCATCCGCTATAAGCCACCATGAATGGCGCCAAAAAGGCCAGATAACCAAACAAATAAAGCATGGTATCGGCAAACCATGCCCCGGCAACACCGCTGAGATTGGTCGTCACACCCCCTGATCCAGTATGAGACCAGCCTGGATCCCGAGGGTTATAGCTCATTAAGGCAATGAGCAAGTAACCGCTAACTGCCAGCAATACGACCAGCGCCCCCTCGCGTAAGCCGTGAGCGACATGCACACTTAGCGAGTGAATGCCAAGTTTTTTCTGTGTAGCCTGAACCATGTTTAACCCGTTATTATTTGCCCGAATTTCTCATTAAGATTGCGCTACTGTTACTCATCAGGAAGTCTACTGAGCTTGGTAGGAAATGTCACCGGTAAGAGAGACTTAACCCGGATATTTCATGAATTACACGCGCCCTCGCTTGATCCTTGTTTCCACAACAAATTTTGTTCAGTCGGCCATAATCGTGGAGGGACCGATCAAAATGTAGGTTTTTATCTTTACAATTACAAATGAGTCGAAAGGGCTTGACATGAAGGGGAGTTCGGAGTTTGGTTTGGCATAGGGGGTGGGGCGCTTGTGAACGCAGCAATGGATAAGTTATTGGCATACTTGA
>JAAEPA010000054.1 GCA_024222475.1 Gammaproteobacteria bacterium
CCAAGATAGTTGCGGTGCCGGACCCAATGATCCGGGTAGTTGTCCGACCGAAGGGTCACCTTGGTGCCTATCATG
This sequence comes from Gammaproteobacteria bacterium, assembly GCA_024222475.1. Lineage (GTDB taxonomy): Bacteria > Pseudomonadota > Gammaproteobacteria > JAAEPA01 > JAAEPA01 > JAAEPA01. Next base: position 76 of record JAAEPA010000054.1, read on the forward strand.
TCCTGCACACTACGGGCGTGTAAAGCATTGGCCGCCAACAGGCTCCCCACCGTTAAAATGACCAGTCCGACGAGCGTTTTCATTTCGGTTGCCTCCCCAGCTATTTGTCTATTTCCTACCCTCCACCGGCTCCCTGTTGAATCCAGTGAAAACCGAAGGATAGGAAATCCGACCATTCCTGATCGATCATCCCACCTTCGAAACTCAGCATCAAGCGCCGGACATGGCAAGGATGTACCCTCGGACTGCAGGCGGAGATGGTAGTTGAGGACGCAAGGAGGAGGCATCACCAACTCTGGATGAACGCCTCCAATTACCGCAGGTGCAAGAACTCCTACCTGTTGCAGGATTGGGACCAGGGATTAGCGGTGGAGATACCCTATGCGACGGTCAGCGTCACCGTTGAGCGTATGCTCGGTTTCACCCAGTCGGTCAATACACCTGAATATTGAATTCACTCAGCTGTTTGCAAACCAAACAACATATTCTCTCACCGGCCAATAATTTTTATTATCTTTTGAGAGAACCTCCAAATCACATAATGGCACATGTCCGTTTTTACGACCTTCTTTTGCTTGGACAATAAAGCCATACATCTCATCTTCTAATTCAATCCCTTCGATGCTAAAGGTATGTTCTAGTGTAAATGCTTCATTTTTATCATAACCAGGACTAAAGTCTTGATCATCTTCTTTTCGTATAACCTCGAATGGAAATGATAGATTATTTATTAGCCATGATTCCCAATCTCTTTCCTCCCATTCTTCATATATTTTATCCCATGCATCCTCATTATCATCATCCCAAGAAGTGTCATATTTCTTCATGTCATCTCATCCTTTTGAGGGTTAACGCAGCAAATCAGCCGCCGACTTAGGAGGTCGGTTGAATTTGCCCAGTTAGGCTAATTCAAACTGTGAATCTATTCTATTTTCGGAGAAACATGTATACATTATTATGCCGCCTGCTGGAGAACTCTTTCCCGCAATTTCAGATACGTTTCCCCAGCAGGCAAAATTCTTAGTTTATCGCTCAATATGTCTCCCTGCTTTAGATCGGCAATATTAGCTAGTTTGTCGGTTTTATCGATCAACTCAAGATCATAGAGACGACGCAAATGATCTTTGTCTCGAAAAGAATTCTTAAACCGATAATCTGAGCGTTTTCCCAACTCATTGAGAAAGAAGTGCTCAAATTTTGATATGAGTCTGGTAATAATGAAGCTGATTTCGTCAATGTCTTCCTGTTGCTTTTTTACTCGGTGCTTTTCCTCTCGTACGCTCTCCTGCAGTCGGTGGTTTAGGATAGCAACAGCTAGTGATCCAGCGGCTGCGCCAATGGCAGTGATGAGTGCCGCGATGATTGCAGTGTCCATGTTTCAAGAGCTCCATTTTTTTATCTTGATCGACGGTATGTATTTCACGGATGCGCATGTGTGCCCGGCATGGGCATGATTTTATGGGGTGCAAGTCCCCTGTACATTATCTGGGAGTATGTCACATTGACATCTAGCTGGTAGATGCCGAGGGCGCGACGGAGGATGTCTATGCCTTTCTGCATGGTGAGCGGGACCTGTACCTGTTGTCGGATCGGTTGCGCTCCGAGTTGGCGGTGGAGTTGGCCGTGCTGCACGAGACCTATGGTCATTATGGCATACGCCGACTATTCGGGCGCAAGGCGGGGGTGCGGTTGCATGCGGTCTAAAACGCGGTGGGCGGTGATGAGGGTATTCGCCGCTTGGCCGACACGCACGGATTCAATATGACCCCCTACTTCGAGACGGCCGGTAGTGAGTGGTACCAGAACCGCCCCCTTTTGCGCGAGGCGCTGTTGGCCGATGAACTGCTGGCGCATCTGGCGCAGCATGGTGATCGGAGCTTGCCGGGGCAGGTGGTGCGGAAGCTGCGGAACTGGCCCAGTGGAACGAGGCGGACCTGGCCCGGCTGCTGCGGCAGATGGGAACTCATGGTCAGGTCTTGTTAGTTGACCTTTCAGCATGCACATATCAAGACCTGACCCCTTTGCTCATACGGCTTGCTGGATGAAACGTTGCGTAACGGGCGTTTCAAGGGCTCGGCGTGGTGCGTGCAAAGGCCAAATGGTCCTTGGGCGGCCTGCGATGTTTACCAGTTGTTCCGCAACGAGTGGATCGAGAATGCCCACAAATTCATGAAGATGGAGTATTACTTCAACCTAGAATCCTCAGTTGGACGGGGTGGAGTGTGCGCTTGCGGTGGTGCAGGGCAAGGCGCAACGACGCGGAATAGTCATTCTATTGCAAGGAGTTGCAACGCAGCCATGCGCCGACGCAAGCGTGCAATCCGCCCCG
>JAAEPA010000055.1 GCA_024222475.1 Gammaproteobacteria bacterium
ACGACAACGAGCCGCCATCAAATCGGGCGTGGATATCCAGACCGTCTACAGGTGACAAGCCGGGCAGGAACAGGGTATCTTCGGTCATGGCGGGCGGGATTTTCTGCTGTTGGTGGATGATCTTGTTTCAACACCAAAATAATACGATAATTCAACAGCTTAATCCATGCCCGCCAACCAAACTGATCAGCCCGATGAATAATTCAGGATAGCACACACACACTATTGATCGTTGTAATACACGAATCCGACCAATGATCCGTCAGATTCATTCACCCGCCAAATCCCAACTGCTCAAAAATTCCAAAATCCGGCACTCGCTACCCCTTTAGCGATCTCTCGGGCTAATTCATAAAAATTGGTATGCGCCAAGTAGATTTACCGTAGACGACATCCAAGAGAAATTGGATACTGTTTCAAATGTATGACGGAAATTCCGGACCGCGCAACAGCTCTTGACGCTGAGAAAGCGGCAACAAACAGTCTAAGTAGTGAAGGGCATTCACTCGAAATGCAACAGCGACCAAAGCCGGATGAATAATGGAAAACGGAATATTTGCGGAAGTTCCACGAAGAGTATTAAGCGAATTTGCATTTACTTGCGATCGGCCCATTGATCCGAAGGAAAAAGAATTTGAGACACGGTCTCGCTCGATTTTTTCCGGTGTGTCTGCGTTTCTCAAGCGTGACGTTCGAACTAATGGTATTTGGAAGATCGGCATAAATGTGAATTCAAAAAACGACGCTCACCACATGAAGGTTGTCGGTGGCGTATTGCGCTACAATATCAGAGTTGACATCGATAGTTTTTTTGAACTTGGGATTGAGGATCAAAAGAACTGGATGTTAACGTTGATCGAAAAAACACTATTGGTTGTCTTCAATGATGCTGGATTTGATGTTGAGCGGCTAAACGGACTCCGAGATTTTATTATCAAGCGAGGGTATAAGAGCACTTTTACTGGACCCACCTGTTCTAGGAATGGTGTTGCTGCTTGTGTGGTATGTGAGCAAGGTTTCGAGCGCACCGTTGTCTTTATTGTTTTTAAAAAAGCTGATCAGGAATTTGAACGTGCATTTGTCCTCGAGACCTCTCCCGAAGAGTTTATCTTCAATGTGTATCTAAAGGCGCCAGAATGGATCTCGGATACTGATTTGAAACTCGATGCGTCCAATGGCGAAACCTACATAGTGAGCCTTTGAATTGGGTTGAATTGTGAAGGCAGTTAACTCAATCTGAAATCGAGACCACGTTGGAGCGATCAGAAATTTGCTGCTGGAATTGCGGTGACGGTTTACTCAATCCCCAATTATTGCCACGCTGCGGCCATAGTCCGCTCGGCCCGCATCTTCGTTCCCGGCCTTCCGCATCACGTTGTCCAAAGGACCAACCGGCGGATCTTCTTACCGATTTCCCCCAGATGGGATTGATTGGTGCAGTACGGTGGCATACTGGCCTCCTTTTGCCAATGTTGCAATTCTTGGGCACTCTGCCCGACTGGTTGTTTCCGCTTTTGGCTGCGTTCGCAGCGATTTTTTGGTGATATTGCTGAACCCCGAACGCAATCCGACATCTGCGTTCACAACGCCCGCAATCACATCGATGCTGAACCCCGTATTGGCTTTCACGGCGCTTGAGCCCTTGCCTTGATGTCGGAGATGGTTGCCAGCATCTGCGCCCATAGATGGCGAGGAACAGCAACCTCAGCCAGCTGCAAGGTGAGCGAGCGGGCGTGGCGAATTGCCTTCGCGCCGATCTTGATCATCCGATCCCGCAGGCTGGTCAGCGACCAATCGGCAATAGATGTTGGCAACACCAATGTGCGCAGGAAGTTGGCCAGGTTGTAGGCCAGAGCGTGAAGCTGAAGGCGGACTTCGTTGGCCTTGAAGCTCTTGCAGGAAAGCCGCGTCCAATTGAGCGCATACTTGCCCTCCTTGATGTATTGTTCGACAGTTCCGCGCCGATTGTAGAATTCAAACACCCGTTCATCCGAGACCGTCAGCGTGGTGACCACAAAGCCCACACGCGGGAATAGTTCACCGGGATGCCAATCCACCTTGGCAACAACCCGGCGCGGCTTGCTCCAGCTCTTGGCCTGATAGGTGAAACTGGCATAGTGGCGCTCGATGGAGTTTGAAGGGCGGCCCGGCCTGCGCTTGAGCATATGTGTGATACGGCGCTGTAGAACCTTGTTGGTCTTCAGCCTGATGGCATAACCAAACTCATTGGCC
>JAAEPA010000056.1 GCA_024222475.1 Gammaproteobacteria bacterium
AGATTCTGGTTGAACAATCCGCCGATGGCTATCGCACCGTTCACATTCGATTGAACCGCTCCCGTGGACGGGTCAAACCGGTACAAAGTATTGTCCAGAAATCCCGCTGTGCCTATGAAATAACCTTGATTGGCGGAGACCAAGGCCATATTGCTAATCTGACCATACTCGGAGGGCGACAGATCGTTACCATCATCGAGTACCATTCGGGTTTCAAAGCCCTCGGGGTCTATGCTTTCGATGCCCCCATTGAACCCTGCCGGCTGAGCGCCGAAGGCAAACCTACCGACGGCCTGTACGTAGATGAGGCCATTATCGGGAAGATATTCGATAGCCAGTGGATTTCTAACCTCTAGCGCAATGCCTTTCAGGCCATCGGTCTCCCCCTGACCGGTATCGATTTCGATATCCGTGCGGGTATTGAATACCGCCACATACGCCGTTTCTGTCGGCTCAAAGATACTTAAACGCTGCAGGACAATATACAATCGGTCATCCACGATGACCGCATCCTGCATCTCCGGGCTGCCATCCCCCTCATCGTAGGCACTCAGATCCAATTCACCGATCTTGAACTCGGTCTGCGAACCGGCCGATGGATTGACGATCCATGCCTTGGATGAGCCATAGCGCAGCAGATAGGCCTTGGTTTCATCGACGAATACCATCGCCGAAGGATTGCTGGACACGGCATCGGAGGCGTCGTTGGCGGAATATTGGTATATGACCTTTTCAGGCTGTTCGACATCGAATTTAGTGACATTATCCCGCATAAATCTTTCGATGCGATAGATAAAACGGCCTTCACATGCGAGGCTAAGATCGGATGTGGTAGGCACCAGGTTGTTCTGCGCCATTCGGGGGGCATCGACATTGATCACCGAATGAGCTCCGCTGGTAAAATCCGCCGCCGCGGTCACGGTGACGGTGAACTGTCCACCCTTATTCGGTACTATGGTCGCCGGTATACTATTATCCGCACTGTCGCATCCGCTAAGGATTAGCGCTGCCACCATGACCGGCAATCCAACACCACGACCTAAGATGGCAGTAATACTACTCGTTGAATTTTTCATTGTTTTTATTGCTCCTGTTGATATTATCGTTTTCCTTACTCTCAACGCCCCATACTGGTCTACAACTTAAAACCATAAGTCAGCTTACAGAAAAGTGACCGCCCCGGCGTGGGAAACCCATTGAATTTCTGAAAATTTTCATCACCCAGGTTCCTGGCCTCGAGGGCCAACCGTAAAGGCCCCATTTGGGTCTCCGCACCGATGTTGTGTTCTCGTATATCTGTTGCAGCAAGCAGGTTTGCGCTATCGAAGAACAGCCCCGATTCAAAACGGAACTGGTAGTAGAGTTTTAAACGTTTGACGATTTGTTCCAGGCGCAGTGAGACCATGGTCTCATAGCGTCCGGGAAGGCGTTTGCCATCGAAACTTGAGATCTGAGAATGGTTCTTCGGGTCCTGCCAAGTAGCATTCAGCACTACGGAACTCTGAGACGAAAAACCAAGACGACCGCCCAGTTCCAGCCCCTGGATCCGCGCCTGGGCAATATTGACAGGACGCCCAACACCCCTGGCATCGAACACCAGCGCGATCAGATCATCGATCTTGCTGTAGAAGTAGCCGAGACTTAGATTCAGCTCACGTACCCCTCCGGTAGAGAAAACCCTTTCGAACTCCACACCGGCATCGATATTAAGCCCCTTTTCCACCGCCAAATTTGTATTGCCTACGACGAACCCCCGGTCACCAAACAGCTCATAAAAGGACGGTAACCTGACGTAGCGCGCGATATTAGACTTGAGCATCAATCCATTATTTAAGCGATATCGGGCCCCCACTTGGGGATTGAGATGGTTTTGTGCGTCTTCGTCAACCGTCTCCTCAAAGCTGTCCCAATGAGTCTGCACCCGCAAGGCCGGCGTTAATAGCAGATTGCCGTCCAGAGGAAGCAAGGTTGCCTGAACGGCGGCCTCCAGTGCCTTGCGTTCGGCAGTGATATCTTCGCGTCTATGGGTCAGATCCTCTGAATCATAGATCTCATTGCTAAGGTCTAAACCTGCGCTCAGGGTATGAGAGCTCGAAAGCCGCTCAGTGAACAGATGCATGCCGTAGCGTTGGGTCTGGTCATGGCTGTGTTGAGCACCCAGACCGATCTGTCCCTTGGAATCATCAAATATCTCTCTACGGCGAGTGGCCGAGGCCCTCATCGAGGCATTCCAGGATGAGCCGCGGATACGCTTCGCGGTTAGACTCAATGTGGAATTCAGGTTCAGGGTATCCAGCGTGGCCGTTGTTGCTGAGCTGTTATCCACACTAGGCAATCCCTGCACTTTATCGAACACATTGGCCAGGGCATCAAAACGTAGATTTGAATGAAACTGCCGACCCAGTTTGAACAGGGCACTGAGCTGCCTGAACTGGGCATTTTCTCGGCGCTCGCTGCGATCATCATTAGGATTCAGGGGTGTGCCATTATCACTATCGAAAGGAAAATCATTGTCAGCGTCAACAAACTGCGCCGAAAACACGCTCTCCCAGACTGACTTTCCCCCGAGGTGTAAAAGACCGGCTTGGCGGGTATTGAAAGAACCATAACCGAGATAAAGGCTGTTCTCATTGTTGCCCTGAGTACGCAGAGTGCGAATATTCAACGCCCCGCCGATGGAGGCCGAAGCGAAATTGACGGGGATAATTCCCCGATAGATCTCGATCGACTGAACCTCGGAGAGACTGATTTGGCTGAGATCCACTGCCCCCCCCGCCGCTTCATTCAAAGGCAGACCGTCCAGATAGATCATCACTTGCTGGCTCGAAGCCCCGCGCAGGGAGATGGAGGAAAAACTCCCCAGTCCACCCGACTGGCGAACCTGTACCCCAGTCTCGTTTTCGATAAGCTGCTCCAGACTGGTGAACCGGACCGCAAACCGGCCACGAGGGATAAATGTCACAAAGCCCGGGATCTCCTCGAACACGACATCCCCGACCCGATGGATGGTATCGGCCGTGGAGGTAACCTCTAAGGGCTCCAATTTAATGGTCTGCGCATGAGACATCCCCGCAAATACTGCTGCGAGAGAGAACAATATAATTTTTATCAAGGCTTAGTAAAAAGAGATCAACCGCAAGAAGGGTTGCAAAGAGGGGATTGTGAGGCAGGATGACACAACGGTGACCCAGTACGGATATTCCAAAACCTGGATCAGTCAATGGGCCACGCACGACATGGCACACCTATGTGCTCTACTGCCCTGAGAGGCCCACCGCAACCGGACATTTTATACAGGCCGGTCTCCGGGCTGATGGGTACCGTCATTAAGAAACGGTTGAACCAATCACCTTCCCACGTAAATACGCAGTGGCCTTTGATCGGTTCATACCCAATCACCGTTGCGGGGGCAGCGCCGGAATGTTCCATGTTTTGGTGGCTTATTGAAACCACCACAAGGTTCACCGGCTTCCCGTTTAATCCCTGACCGCATCATGCAGCCAAGGACACCTGTAACGGGGCGATTATACCTATAGAGAGGGGGCTAAGGAAAGTGCTAGGAGGCTGTCCGAGAATAGCGATCGTCGCGAGGGCGTTCCTGATTGAGACCTGTTTTTCGATCATTTGAGGAGAATAGCAGGGACTATTTAACGAGAATGATCGGAAAACAGGGCCAATCGGGGGCCGTCCGCAGTAGATCAGTCTATTCTCGGACAGCCTCCTAGTCTCTACCAATGAATAACCAATGGCATATCCGGCCTGAAATCTCTGGAGCAACCACATCTGTGATCATCGAAAGTAATTTCCATAAGATGCTCATCTGCGGAATCAATGGATAGTCTGTCGGCCGTATCGGCAACTTTTAACACATCTGAAACAGGTTTTACAGGGACATGGAGTTGCACCTTGCTGATTGATGTAAACGTTCCTTCCTCTATTTTTGACGGAGAGGATTTCGACTCTAAAAATGGTGCATAAATGCAGAGCGGTTCGAGCAGATTGTCGGAATTCTCAGCTATATGAAAAGCCCGGCACGCCGCATTCAAACCCATTCCCTCACTCCGCGCTTTGAGCACCTTAACGATCAGACTTATGGGCTTCTTCAGACCCTCTAGAAAGGTTCCCTTAGTTTCTGAAAACACCCGCTG